>JBFFLJ010000152.1:0-1019 GCA_041554935.1 Candidatus Izemoplasma sp. | reverse complement strand
TTGGAAATGTGGTGTGTCTGTTTCATATTCGGTGTAAAATTCTACGATTGTAACATTGTTTTCTTCTCGTGTATGTCGCATTGCTTTGAGTTCTTTATCATCAAATAACACGCCTAATCCATCTGGATTACCTAACCCTTGTGCATTCTTACTTGAATACATCTCGTGTTGTATGCGGTATTTACCATCAATAAACGTATGATACATGATATGATGATATTTCTTTTTATCTCTTTGGAACTGTTGAATACTTGCGATTGCTTTAGGTGTTGTATTATCATAATCAATTACTACAATCCTATCGCCAAATAGATAGTTCATTTTAGTTTCATCATTTGATTTATATTCTACTATTACACCTGTACCATAAGGCCCTACCGTTAATTCAACGAAGTTCGGCATCTCATCCTCAAAGTTGTTATCATCTAATACGGTATCTAATACCTCTTGCGCGTTATCATTTCCACTTATCATTAGTGATACGTTCTCATTGAATATCAAACTTGTTATATCTTCACTCACTTTCTTAGCCATTTGTAATGTTGGCTTGTGAATAGGTATTAACGTTCCCTCTATGTTTTTCTTTTGTGTGTTATGGAATCCATCTACATCGCCACGAAACCAGTTTAACCAATATTCTTGTTGCTGGTATATTGTGCCTATGACTGGATTGAATCCTCTTCCTATGAATAACTTCTGTAAGTCTTTTGCCATTTGATCATTCATTGCATCACCTCATTATAGTTTCGTATATGAAATCCATCTCTTTTAACCATCCATAATCGCTGCTGTCTATACTATCGACATCGCTTGAACCATCATCTGCTGGATTACCATTCTTGTCATACTCTCGTTCTCGATATGCTTTTATTAATTGTTTACATTCTACTGGGTCAACTGTGTGATACCCACTGCCGAACATAATCTCATTCATATCTACTCGACCTTGTAATATTGATTTATTCTTATTTGCTATGCGTAATCGCTTCATCTTAGGAAGTGGCTCAACTATGATATAA
>JBFFLJ010000151.1:0-1043 GCA_041554935.1 Candidatus Izemoplasma sp. | reverse complement strand
TGATTGTATCATACTCCACATAGTATTGTACTTCTACTGTGTTATCATCTACATTGACTTCGTGTCGCATTTCAGCTAACTCTTGTTCACTAAATATAATGGCTAGGCTTGTTGGGTCACCTATACCTTTGTTACCTTCTTTTGTTGCATAGACTTCATGTCGTATACGGTATTTATCTTCTACTATCTCGTGATACATAACGTGGGTATATTTCATCTTTTGCTTAATGAATTCTTGTACCACTGCTATTGCTTTGATTGTTGTATTCTCATAGTCAATGACAAATACTCTATCACCGAAGATATAACTAATCTTAACTTTATCATCTGCTATGTATTCCATTGCAACACCAGTTCCATACACTGCTGTCAACTCAATGAAGTTAGGCATCTCATCATAGAAGTATGTATCATCCAACACTTTATCTAATATTGCTTGTGCTGTATCATCATTTACTTTCAATGTAACCTTTTCGTTAAAGAGCAACGAGGTAACATCCTCGCTTACTTTCTTCGCCATTTGCAACGAAGGCTTTTTAATCTCGACTAATCGACCTTCTGCATTCTTCCGTTGTATTGCATGGAATCCATCTACTTCACCACGATACCAACTTAACCAGTATTCTTGTTGTTGATAGATAGTTCCTATTACTGGATTATATCCTCTCTCGATAAATAACCCTTGTAAATCTTTAATCTTTGTACTATTCATTCGTTCACCCCATCATTATATCGTATATTAAATCCATTTCTTTTAGCCATCCGTAATCACTTGCATCAATGGTATCTACATCACTTGAACCATCATCAGCAGGGTCACCTTGCTTATTGTACTCTCTTTCTTCAAATGCTTTGATTACTTCTTTGCAACTTGGATCAATGGTATGATAACCACTTCCAAACATTACGTTATTCATATCTGCTCTACCTTGTAAGATTGATTTCTTTTTACTAGAGCCTTTGATGCGTTTCATCTTTGGTAATTTCTCTCTTATTATATATGCGTACTTATTCGTTAATATTGCGTTATCAAATAATTGTAT
>JBFFLJ010000150.1:0-1043 GCA_041554935.1 Candidatus Izemoplasma sp. | reverse complement strand
TCATCCCCCCCATGTTCTAAGAATATAACACCGTTGCGCATATACTCATATATTTCATATACCGTTGTATCACGTATCTCAACGTTATCCCATTCCGACTCGACACCGTTTTCTATTGCACTTACGTTATCAGTATTACACGCTAATACATTGAAAATCTTTTCACTTAATAATTCTTCATCGAATGATGCGTAGTTTTCCCATAAATATAATTTCATTTTCTATTTCTCCTTTTAGATTTTTGTATTGCTTTACGATTTGCTTTCTTTTTTGTATTTGCTTTTTTTACTTTTTTAATCTTTGGTGGTTTATCATATTTACTTTTAATCATAATACCCATATCAGCAAGGGTTAATAATTCACTTGCTGAATAATCTTCACGATACCTTTTTATATTACTCATAATACTACCTCGCTTTCCGTTGTAATCGTTTCAATTTTTATCACTTGAACATTGGCTACATTTAATCGTAATTCGTTTTCTATATATACTAGTAAGTCTGCTGTGTCAGTAAATTGCATTGCTTGATCCTTGTGTACCGTTCTATCAAATACACCATACGTTTCAGTCTCCTTAATATAATACCCTTGATGCTTGATAATGTAATAAGATGTTTCCCAACCTACTTTGCCTTTCATTATAATTCCTCCTTTTTAATTTTCCAACAATTTCCATTTCTATTATAATGTTGTAATACTCTTTTTGCTTTATTCCATCTTAAAAACTTTTTGGCTAACTTTGGTTCTTCCGTATAAGTGTATCTTCCGCTATTTAAAAAACATTCTTCTAAATATGTTGTGCCTATTTCATCTTCTCTATAAATTATAAACATAAGTATTCCTCCTTTTATTTTTAACTACACCCTAATATTACACCCATTCAATTCATATGTCAAGACTTTTTTTACTCGAATTAAAATAATCTTTTTCTTGCATACCGATAATATATATGCTACAATAGAGTTGACAAATAAAATAAGGAGGAATAAAATGTCAATTATTAGAGAACGAAGAGAACAACAAGAGTTATCACGCAGACAGTT
>JBFFLJ010000149.1:0-1057 GCA_041554935.1 Candidatus Izemoplasma sp. | reverse complement strand
TAGCGTGGTTTTTTGAAATAACAGAGTTTAAAGATGAAAGTTATGTAGTATCGGCTCGTTCTAGTATAATGAGAGAGAGTGCAGGAGATTGGTTTATTTGTTTATATGAATACAATGATGCACCGAAGTTATCACATTGGACTTATGAATTTGCTAACAAGATGAGATATAGAGAAGATGCATATGTATTAAAGACTAATTATAATGATACACCTGAATGGCAGCAAGAAGAGTTCTTAGGTAAACCACTAATGAAAGAGATTAATATGTTAAAGACTATTGATCCCGAAATGTATAAGAGTGAATACTTAGGATTCCCTGCAAACTTAGGTGGAACAGTTTATAAGCAATTCAGTATTGAACGCAATGTAAGAGAAGCAACACACAACTATATAGATATAACAATAGGAGCAGATATAGGTGGTAATGATGCAACAACATATGTAGCAAAAGGATTCAAGCCACAATATAGTGGAATGGAATCATTCGACCAATATTATCATAAGAACGGTATAACAGGTGGTATAAAGAATATCAATGAATATGTACAAGACTTATTAGAATTTGCAAGAGCGATATATGTTAGGCACAAACTACCAATCACAGTATATATAGATAGTGCTAACTTAATGTTCATTCAACTTGTAGAAGAGATGAGTATGACAAATGAATATAGATTCCTAATGGTAGAGAAAAGCCCTAAGATGACAAAATTTAGACATATCAAGAAAGATAAATCAATCTTACAAGGGCGAGTAGATATGAATGAGATTATGTATGGCTCTGGGTATCATACAATCGACCCAAAATGTAAACAATTAATCAAAGGTACACTAGAACGAGAATATGATAAGAACGGAAATCCTGCAGATGATGGCTCAAGTGATGTAGATAGTATAGATGCAAGTGATTACGGATGGCTTAAAGAAGGCGATTTCATATACGATACAATAATGAATGGTAATTTTATACCACAAGCAGAACAAGACACAAATAGAGGTGATTTAATTGAATGATACAATGGGTAAAGACTTACAAAGATTATTTCAAGAAAAGG
>JBFFLJ010000148.1:0-1063 GCA_041554935.1 Candidatus Izemoplasma sp. | reverse complement strand
GTTTAGATGGTTCTGGAACATTTATTGGGGATTCAGCAATTCAAGCTCGTTACGCATATAACTATGGTGTAGTAAGAGCAACATTAATTCAAACAGATAACGGTAGAGCATAATAGAATAAATTAAATAGCCTCATCATATTGGTGGGGCTTATTTTTTTAAAAGGAGTGATTTAGATGTCATACACAACAACAGATAAAGACATAACTTGGGATGCCACATTAAGAGTTTACGTGCCAAATATAAGTTTATTTGAGAATAGACTTAATTTAAGCGAGCAGTCATTCGGTGGTAAAGAAGAGTTTGATATATTTGCAAAGGATTGTGCGGAGTTTATTAAGGATTTCTGTATATACTATGCAGGAGAGTTTGATAAGTTTGAAGTAAAAAAGAAATTAGAGTATGAAATATATACAAATACAAGAGATGAAGTAGCAGATTTAAAACGTGCTTATGTAGAATATGCAAGATACTCACAAAATGATGAGGGCGATTTAGTAGGAACACAAAGTGGTATCAATTTTAAAACACTAACAGTTTTATCATTAAGTGAAACAAGAGGTGGCAGAGAGTTATCAAGTCGATTAGAACGCATATTAAGCAACTGTGGACTATTATATAAAGGTAAACGTAATTGGAATGTAAATGATTTAACAAGAGGAACAGACTATTGAGATATAGCAACCCATATCACAAGTTCACATTTAGAGGAAAGTTCCGCAATAACGATTCCACAGATGGCATAAGTTACTTTGAAGATACCACATTCACGTTTAGAGGCGATTTTAACGATAACATAAACAAAGAGTTACAATACATATTAAAAGGCTTCGGTATATCAACGGAGAACACAGCAGTAATCACAAGAGAAAACACTAACCTAGAAGTAAATGACTTAATTCAAATAGATGGCGAGTATGGAATCATATCAAAAGTATTCAAAACTAGAGTTAAATCATTAAACGGAAGCAAGTCAAAAGGGCTAGTGTGGGATTACATATATGTCATTGAGCAATAATATACCATTACAAAATAGATGTGAAACAGTTATCAAAGACATAAC
>JBFFLJ010000147.1:0-1077 GCA_041554935.1 Candidatus Izemoplasma sp. | reverse complement strand
CACATATAGTTCCATCCGTTTTAATCATAACATCTTGTATATCTTCATACCTGTTATAATCTACATCATAAACTCTAAATTTAATTTTTCTCATACATTCCTCCTATATTTTATCAAAGTCATCTACCCATTTACTATCTTGCTTGGTAGTCTGTTGATTTAAATAACTTTCAAACTTTGTACCGAATAGCGTTTCAGGTCTTAAATACTTTATATAATCCGTTTTATACCAATCATTATACTTATTATCTATTACTGTGTAAAAGTCCTCTAGCGTAAATCCTTCGTTGAATCTAGCCTTAATTAACCCTTGTGTCTTTCTACTTGTAGATTTATAAGAAGTATCATTCTTTTGGTTAAGATAAGAAACAATTTCTTTATAAGGAATAGTAACGTTATTCGTTGCGTTACCCTCTATATCTATATCTAACTCTTTATCTACTTCTTTATTTTCTATTAATAATCTTTTATTACTTCTAAACTTTTGTTGTCTTAATCTATTTTGTTCTCTAATTTTATCAAGTCCTTTTACATTTTGGTGCTTTTCCCAATTAGCAATTAGTATTGCGTTGTCTACTACTTCAATCATTCCTAGTTGTTCAAATGTACGCAAAGCTAACTCCACTACTGTTTGTTTTCTTCTAAATATAATTGATAACATTTCAGGAGTGTATGGTACTTTCTCGCTTATCATTACCAATCCACCATTATTAGACTTACCTGCAAGTGCTAATAACTTAAACCATACCACAATCAAACTATCGCTATCAGGCATTTGTTCAATCAATGTCATCTTTTCATCATTGAAAATATCTGTTGTTATTTTAATCCATTTTACTTCACTCATTTATACCTCCTAGTATAATAAAAACGATACCATATGCTCACCTACAACATTTAATCTAATCGCCAAAGAAGATTGTTGTAAGCAAGTATATGATACCGTTAAGTATCTTGTGTTTTGTTCTTCTTTGGCTAATTTAATATTAACATACTTTTCTACGATTTGTCAACCCTCTCGATCAACTCATCCGCCTTCTTCACGAAATCATCGAACAGTCTACCCATCTCGACTAT
>JBFFLJ010000146.1:0-1107 GCA_041554935.1 Candidatus Izemoplasma sp. | reverse complement strand
GCAATGACACAGCATACAATTTAGTTTGCTTATGTAGAGAGTGCCATAGTAAAGTTCACAAGTATCAGCAAAAATATTTTAAGATATTATACGCATCACAAAAAGAGATTTATAGAGAGTTAGAAAAGGAGATGTTAAAGAAATGAATAGAGAAATTAAAAGATTAGTTAGTAAATATAAATCACTAAATCAATTAAATGTTGAACATACATTTGAATTTGACTATAAAAATAAGTCATTTTATATTTTAGATAGTGAAGTTTATGATAAAAGAGAAAGAGCGTATGCTTACAATCATGGACTAATGTTAGAATTTAGTTTAAATTGGGAAGAATTAGAAATTATTACAGCAATACATAATGAGTTATTAAAGGAGATAAAATGAAAATTATAAAAAAAGAACTATCAAGCGAATTATCACACGTTAACATATACCCACTTGCAGATTTACATATTGGGAGTAAGCATTTTAAGCGGAAGAGATTAGAAAAAGATTTAGCAACTATACTCAATGACCCAAATGGCTACATCATACTTAATGGCGACTTAGTCAACAACACAGTTAAGCAAAGTGTAGGCGATATTTACGAAGAAGTGATGAATCCTGAAGCACAAATTGATTTACTCGTTGAATTGTTTGCACCATTAAAAGATAGGATTATTGGAGTTTGTCCAGGTAATCATTGTGCAAGAACATATAAACAAACTGGTATCGATATTCTTAAAAACTTTTGTTATAGGTTAGACTTGATAGATGTATATAGTCCAATATCAAACTTAACATTTATATCATTCGGTAAATCACGTGGTAGAGATAACGTTAAGCATAATTTCGTAATCTACAATTCTCACGGTCGTGGTGGTGGTAAGTTAATCGGTAGTAAAGCAAATCGTTTACAAAACTTATCAAGCATAGTGCCTAACGCTGATTTATATATTCATTCACATACTCACGCACCTATCACATTTAAAGATTCATATGTTCAAGCAGATAGCCGTAATAAAGGTATGAGTATACAAAATAGATTATATGTTAATACGAACGCATACGAGGGATTTGGTGGGTATGGAGAAGTAATAGGACTTGCACCATCTAATCACGATATG
>JBFFLJ010000145.1:0-1146 GCA_041554935.1 Candidatus Izemoplasma sp. | reverse complement strand
GTGTGATAACTTCATCAAATAATTTAATGTGTTCATCTTTTACTTTGATTATTTCTTTAAGTATATCACATCTATTGTTTAATACTTTTGCTTCCTTGCGCTTGTCGTTCCACATTAACACCATTACTGGACTAATGCACGCTAACCATAATATTACTATGTATACGTATATCATTTGCTTTCCTCCTCAAACTTTTCTACTGTGTACTTTTCTCCTAGTATGTTTTCTATTAAATAACATTGTATTTCGTTATCAAATTTACTATATATTAAATCTCTTGGTTCATCATCTCTTAATTCACACTTGCCATATTTAAATGTTATTTCTTCTTTTATATAAAATATGTCTAAATTAAATTTTCTTTTGACTTTATAAATTTTACGTTCAAATTTACTATAACCATGTGTATCAAACATTGACTTATATCTTCCTTCATTTATAAACTCATCTTCTATTACATTTAATTCTTTTAATCTCATTTTATCTCTCCTTCTTAAACCCATATTGAGGCTCTAGTCCTTTTTCATCTCGGTAGACTATTTTATATCGTTCCCCATTTAATAACCGTATGAACTCTTCTATGCGATACTGTGTTGCTACGTACACTACATTGTGCTTGTGAAATTGTTTCAGTAGTGCGTGGAATGTGTTTTTATATTGTTGTGCCATTAAACTACCTCCACGATTTGACTGCGCTCTATTGTGATTGTATGCTCGTTGCTATCTCCCCATATGTCGAGGAACTTTGTGCGGATTTTGCGTCCGTTGCTATATAAAACTTTACCAACTAAAAATATGCAATGCTCTGGTTTTAATGGTTTTAATTGGTAATGCTCTCTATCTACTGTGAATCTTATTATCTTACCTTTTTTCATTGATCAACCTCCATTAATAATTTCAATAGCTTAACACTCATCGCTGCCACTTGATGCAATTCTTCTACCGCATTAGTCCAATCCTCGTTGCAAATAGCCATCGTTAGTTCCATAAACTCCTCTGCAAGAATAACATATTGCCTATCGATGCTGATATCGCTTTGCATACCGTGTTTATCTAGTGCGTGATTTAATGCTTCGATTGTGCCTAGTTCATATGCTGTCACGGTTTCTTTTAGTTTCATTTTATTCTCCTATGATTTGTTTGAT
>JBFFLJ010000144.1:0-1162 GCA_041554935.1 Candidatus Izemoplasma sp. | reverse complement strand
TTTTGAATTCGATCAATCACTTGTTGATTTGATGGAAACAACAAAACAATCATATGTTGAAGATATGGATCAACTGAAAGTGTCAAATGCGATACAATCGCTTTGGACACTTGTCAGTCGCACCAATAAATATATTGATGAAACAACTCCTTGGGTTTTAGCAAAAGATGAAAACTTACAAAAAGAACTGGAAAGCGTAATGTATCATTTGATTGAATCATTGCGTCATATTGGGATTATGTTAGAACCAATCTTACTGCAAGCGTCAAGTGAGTTATTCCATCAATTGAATATCCCAGAAGAATTACAAACATGGGATAGTCTCTTTTTTGGACAATTAGAAGAAGTAAAAGTAACGAACAACCCAACACCAATCTTCCCTCGTCTTGATAAAGAAGTCGAAGAAGAATATATAAGTAATCTAATCAATCAAAAAGAAGTCAAAAAAGAAGAGGAAGTGATTTCAAACGAAATCACCATTGAAGATTTCTTAAAACTAGAACTTGTTGTTGGCGAAGTTGTGTCATGTGAAAAACATCCAAACGCTGATAAACTTCTTGTCTCACAAGTAAACACAGGTGACAGAGTTCGTCAAATCGTTTCGGGGATTTCGGAATACTATAAACCAGAAGATATGCAAGGTAAAAAAGTAGTTATTGTTAAAAACTTAAAACCAGTTGAACTTCGTGGTGTATTAAGCGAAGGCATGTTATTAGCAGGAAAAAATAAAAAGTTGCTGGAAGTACTTGAAGTACAAAATCTCAATCCAGGTGACAAAATATCATAAGTAAACAAGTGCGAAAAATCGCACTTGTTTTTTATTTAACTGAACTAAGATATAGTTTAGTTAAATAAAAGAATAATGTGTGAGTTGATAAATAATTATAATCAAGGATATAAGCATAATAACAAAGCCTTTTCAGTTTTTTCGCTTGGGTCATATATGACCTGTTATTTATAATAAGATGTGATATTATATAAATAAGAAACCGTAAGGGGAAAACTATACAGTCCTCTTTTTAGGACTGTATTTTTAAAGGAGCAGGTGACTAAATGAATTATATGATTACAGATGAGATAGTTTTGGCTATCAAGAAACACAAGGGAGAAACTCTACACTTGGATTTTAAACAAGAATACAAACTAAAAAGTAAGAAGGATG
>JBFFLJ010000143.1:0-1180 GCA_041554935.1 Candidatus Izemoplasma sp. | reverse complement strand
AATGCTAATACGAATCTTTTGCCTATTAACATTTTTAAATCATCTTCTCTAGCACCAATCATTCTCATAACTTTCTTCACACCGTTTGTAAATCCTTCATCATCTGTGCGTTGTAATAAATGAAAATATAATGCTTGTGTAGATAGTGGCATTTCTAAAAAGTCATCACTATCTGTTATTTGTAAATTTACCATTCTTTTTTTTGCGATATTCTTCATCTCCTTTTAATATAATAAAAAAGTACCATTAGACCGACATACAACTATTTACTCTAATCGCCAAAAGAGAGTTGTTGTATATCAGTTTAATGATACTTTAAGTATCTTATGATTTTCTCTCTCTTGGCTAATTTAATATTAACATACTTTTCTACGATTTGTCAACCCTCTCGATCAACTCATCCGCCTTCTTCACGAAATCATCGAACAGTCTACCCATCTCGACTATTTCAGGCATAGTGTATTGCTCTTCTATTGCGTTATTATAATCTTCCATATCTTGTAATACTTGCTCCATTGCATCTGTGCGCTTACTCATCTAACCACCCTAACTCTTTCATTTGTTGATGTATTGCTTGGTGTAATCCTATTGTTGTATCAAATCCACCATCATTCATAAATTTATATGTGTTAGTATAAAACGCTACAATACCAATCATATAATGAACATAAACTAAATCATTCGGTTCATTTCTTTTTAATTCATAACCTAACTCTTTAAACATTTCTCTTGCGTTCATCATTCCATCTCCTTTATAATCTCATCTAATATCTCTTGACCTTTTACTTGCTCTCCGCCTAATATACGCAATGTGTTACGATAATCAACTAGGCTACAATATAAATCTAGTTTCGAGCGTTGTCTAATCTTATCCGCTTGTTCATCATTAGGTGTAATAAGTTGATACCAACCATTCTCGCATATCACTTTACCTTGTGGGGTTACATCTGTATACTTGAAATTATTATACGATTCCATGTAGCTGCGAATTTGTCTATGCTGTGATTCAGTCGTGTGGTGCGTTAAGAATATCAACTGTGCAAATGATTCTTTCTTACACTTATGATATTTCTCGATTAAACGTATAAACTCATCTTCGTGATAATCAGGTTTCGTTGGTTGATTAAATTTATTTCTCATCTTATATACCCTAATTCTTTCAATGCTAATGTAATTGCTT
>JBFFLJ010000142.1:0-1196 GCA_041554935.1 Candidatus Izemoplasma sp. | reverse complement strand
GTCCATTGATGTAGTTTCTCATTGAATATACTAATACCACAATACATTACATCTCCAATTAGTTGGTGTTCACGTTTCCAATTATATGCGCCAACTGTTTCATCTAGTAATTGCATATCACATCTTGCATCCTTATATAATAGTAATGATAAACCGTTTGCTTTAATCGTTGCTACTCTACATTCAATCTCACTTGCTTTTAATTTTCTAAACATTTCTTAACCTCTTTCCTTATTTATATAGTCGTTCAGTAAATCGTGAAAATTAATCTTTAATACTTTGTGAATTTTCTTAACATCAAATATCGTTGGTACTTGATTGAAAGACTCCCACCTAACAATAACTTGTTCGTGTACCCCTAACTTTTCAGCTAATTGCTTTCTACTCCATTTTTTCTCTTTGCGCTTTTCTCTAATGATTGACATTGTTTTCCTCCTTTTATTTTTAACTACACCTATATTGTATCATATATTTTTTCACATATCAACAAAAACTTTTTTTATTTTTCGTAAAATATTTGTTGACAATGATTTCAATGTGTAGTATTCTATAGTTGCAAGATACCAAATGCAAAGGAGGAGTTATAATGAAAGGCAAAGTAGGTTGGGAAACATCTTATTACATTATCAAGCATCAAGGTTATTATATTAAGGAAACTGAAACGTATGGTGTAGCTGATAGAACGGTACACAAGGATCAAGCAATGCAATTTACTGACATAGCAGACTTATTAGTATATATAGAAAACGAATTACGATTAAATGTAGCCAATGTTCAAGTGATTAAAATTGAAACGATAGTAACGGAAAGCGAGGTAGTATTATGAAATGTGATTTAAGAGAAAAAATTATTGAACTAGGAAATAAATTATATATGGGAGAAATAAGATTTAGAGAAGAAAAATATTGGACTTACATTGAATTTTATGGGGAATTAGTTTTTGATAATAACGAGGGTAAAAGATGGTTAGAAATATGTCATTATAGTCCAAGTAGAAATATGATATCATTTAGCACTATTCAATTTAATTTAGAATTAATAGAATTAATCGTATTATACTTTAATAAGGAGAAAAAATAAAATGAAATTATATTTATGGGAAAACTACGCATCATTCGATGAAGAATTATTAAGTGAAAAGATTTTCAACGTGTTAGCGTGTAATACTGATAACGTAAGTGCAATAGAAAACGGTG
>JBFFLJ010000141.1:0-1199 GCA_041554935.1 Candidatus Izemoplasma sp. | reverse complement strand
TACACCATACGTTTCAGTTTCCTTAATATAATAACCTTGATGCTTGATAATGTAATAAGATGTTTCCCAACCTACTTTGCCTTTCATTATAATTCCTCCATTAACATAAATTGTAAATCGCTAATCACTAATCTTAATGCTAGGTTATACTTTGCTAAATCTAAATCGTTTTGACTAATTTCTATTTGTTCTTCTAAATCCTTAATGTATTTTTCTATTCTATCTTTCAACATTCATAATTCCTCCTTTGCATTTGGTATCTTGCACCCTAAGAATATCACACCTTAAAATCATTGTCAAGTATTTTTTTTACTCGAATTAAAATAATGTTTTTCTTGCATACCGATAATATATATGCTACAATAGAGTTGACAAATAAAAATAAGGAGGAATAAAATGTCAATTATTAGAGAACGAAGAGAACAACAAGAGTTATCACGCAGACAGTTAGGTAAGAAGTTAGGAGTAAGTCCACAAACTATCGAGAGATGGGAGAACGGACAAGCACCAACGATATTTGATGTTAAGAAGATTTACAAAGTATTAAAGATTAATTTTCACGATTTACTGAACGACTATATAAATAAGGAAAGAGGTTAGACAATGGAAAATGAATTATATGTAGTATGGGATTGTAGTGGTAAACATATAATCACTAAAAAAGCAACATGGGAACAAGTAATAGAATTAGAACTTTCACTAGGTTGTATAACATATCAAAAATTAAATGATTATAAGGAAGAGGTGGAGTAAATGAATTATAGTATTATGGATTATGAATACGAGGGAACAATAGAAGAACAATATGATATGATGAATGAAATTATGGAAATGACTTATGAATATCAACTGAACAAACAATTAAATAAGGAGGACACAAAATGAGCGAATTAAATATCTATCAAAGATTATTAAAAATTACGGAAGAACTTAACACAGTAAAAAAAGGGTTAACAGTAGGTAGTGGTAATTTTGGTTATAAGGCTGTTGGGGAAATGGATATATTAAATGCCGTTAAACCATTAGAAATCGAACACGGCGTATATTCTTACCCAATGAATAGGGAATTAGTATCACAAGAAGTATTAACAACTGAAAAGAACGGTAATACATCTACTAAGTTTATGATGAGAGTTGAAACAACATATCGATTTGTTAATGTTGATAAGCCTAGTGAGTTTGTAGACCAAGTATCATAC
>JBFFLJ010000140.1:0-1219 GCA_041554935.1 Candidatus Izemoplasma sp. | reverse complement strand
ACATAACATATATGTCCTACATTTAATAATGAATTTGTTTCAACATCTTCTTCTAATGTGATATTTTCAATTCTTCTAATCGCTTCTTCCACATCATCACTTAATTGTGGGGTGTGGTTGAGTAGTGCATCAACAACAAATTTTTTACCAAGATTACCTTTTCCTACAAATCCAAGTATTTTTAAATCATCTTTATCTTTCATAGTTTCCTCCTATAATGTTGCATTCAGATACTTATTTCGCTTATCGTATGATAGTTTAATTTTTATCATATCATGATTCGAGGGGGCTAGTCCTATTACTTCACCATAGCCACCAAATCCTTCGTATGCGTTAGTATTGACATATAGCCTATTTTGTATACTCATTCCTTTGTTACGACTGTCTGCTTGAACGTAACTGTCTTTGAATGTGATTGGTGCGTGTGTATGTGAATGAATATATAAATCAGCGTTCGGCACTATATTTGCTAAATTATGTACTCGATTTGCTTTACTACCAATTAACTTACCACCACCACTACCGTGTGAGTTATAGATTACAAAATTATGCTTAACATTATCTCGCCCTCTTGATTTACCAAATGATAAGAATGTTAAATTAGACACATTTGTATATACATCAATTAAACCTAGTCGATAACAGAAATTCTTTAGTATACTCACGCCTGTTGCTTTATATGTACGCACCTCATGATTCCCACCACATACACCAATTATTCTATCTTTCAACGGTGTAAATAACTCTACTAATAATTCAATTTGTGATTCAGGATTCATTGTTTCTTCGTATATATCACTTACACTATTCTTTAATGCGTTATTGATTAAGTCACCGTTTAGGATAATGTAACCATTTCGATCATTGCGTATCGTTTCTAAATCTTGCTCTAATCTCTTACGTTTAAAATGCTTACTCCCAATATGTAAATCAGCTAATGGATATATATTTACATATTCTAATTCACTTGATAACTCTTTCTTAATTATTTTCATTAACTTACATCCCCTCCGCTAAATTCACCATCAATTTTACTTTCATTCAATTCCTTAATAATCTCATCTCGTAATTCATCAAGTGTAGGTTGGTGTAACGCTTGAATAATGAAATCTTTTATTTCATTCCAATGTTGGTCTTCTTGTAATTCCTCTATCCTTTTTTCTAATGATATTGCACTATCTAATAACATTGCTATATATAATTTACTCACGATAATATT
>JBFFLJ010000139.1:0-1253 GCA_041554935.1 Candidatus Izemoplasma sp. | reverse complement strand
ATTAGTAAACCATTGAAATCGTATCACGATTTCAATAAAGAAATGGCGACTGATGAATTGATCAATGATTTATCGCAAGGTCATAATATTGCCTTGATTAGTGATGCGGGTTATCCGTTAATTAGTGATCCTGGTTACTATGTCATTCGAGAAGCAATTAAAGAGGGTTATAACGTTGTTAGTATTCCGGGGGCAAATGCCTTACTAAGTGCACTCACAGTATCAGGAATTGCACCTCATCCGTTTTTGTTTTATGGATTTTTAAACAATAAAGAATCACAACGAAAAATCGAATTAGAATCATTAAAAGAATATCCCCAAACATTAATCTTTTATGAATCACCACATCGTATCTCTAAAACAATTCAAAATTTGTATGATGTGTTTGGTGTTCGTGATTTGGTTGTTGCCAGAGAACTCACAAAGAAATTTGAAGAGATCATTAGAGGTACAACAGAATCACTATTACCCCTTGGTGAAATCAAAGGGGAAATTGTGATTATTTGTGAAGGATATAAAGAAGTCTTTGTCGAATCAAATTTAACAATATTAGAAGAAGTCGAACAATTGATTCTTTCAGGCATGCCGAGCAAAGACGCAATTAAGCAAGTAGCGAAGAACAGAGGTATTTCGAAGAATGAAGTCTACATGGAATACCACTCTAAAAACGAATAAAAACTTGAAAAATGTTTCAAATTAGATATAATTTATATGAAATAAAGGAGTGATACAATGAATAAGACATTTTATATCACAACACCAATATATTATCCAAGTGGTAAACTCCATATTGGGAATTCTTATACAACCGTATTATGTGATACAATTAATCGTTATAAACAACTACGTGGCTTTGACACACGTTATTTAACAGGGATGGATGAACATGGCCAAAAAGTAGAAACTGTCGCAGCATCGTTAAATAGAACCCCTCAAGAGCACGTTGATGTCATTGCTGAAGATACACAAAAGTTATGGAGTCTTCTTGATATTGAATATGATGATTTTATCCGTACAACGGAAAAAAGACATAAAAAAGTTGTCAAAAAGATCTTTGAACAATTGTTAGAACAAGATGATATCTATTTAGGTAATTACGAAGGATACTATTGTATGTATGATGAATCCTTCTTTACTGAAACACAATTAGAAGATGGACATGTTTGTCCTGATTGTGGTCGTGAAACAAAACTTGTCAAAGAAGAATCATACTTCTTACGATTAGGAAAATATCAAGACCGTTTGCTCGATTT
>JBFFLJ010000138.1:0-1267 GCA_041554935.1 Candidatus Izemoplasma sp. | reverse complement strand
TCAACTAGTATTATGTGTATAGGCCTATTTGCTTTGCCAGTATTATTTATGGCTATCCCTATGAAAATTACACAGTTACGTTGGGAAGATACGTATTTAGATGCTAAAGTTAAACTTGAATATGTTATAGAAAATAATATAGAAGTAGATGAAGATTTATATATGGAGTTTAGAGAAGCAAATGAAACACTTGAAATAATGCAAAGTAACGGTTGGTTAAGAAAACAATTATATAGGGGAGATGTAGACACCTATGAGCCATTAAATTTAGGAAGTGATTAGATGCGACTAGTAGCAAAGTATAAAGGACATCTAACAGACCGCCACGATAAATGTGAGCTTCGATTATTAATTGATAATTATAGACACGTTTCGTACTTGGATGAGTTAGAAGAGGATATTGAATATTCGATCGAAATTAAGCCGATTCGTTCTAAAAGAAGTGCTAATCAAAATCGTTATTTTTGGAAATTATTACACGAGTTAGAGAAAGAATCAAAGCAAGATGTAATGATATGGTATGCACATTTATTAGAAGAAACTAATTGCAAGTTTACTCATCTAATGGGAATAGATAATATTGATAAAGAATTATTAGGTGCGTTTCGTGCAGTACGTAAAATGGGTAAGCGTGAAGTAAATGGTAAAGAAGTAATGGTATATAGATGTTATTACGGTTCAAGTAAATACACAATTGCAGAGATGCAAGAATTGATTGAAGTGCTATTAAAATATTGTGCCGAATATAACATTGAGACAGAGGTGGGATTTATTGACAACTAAAGAACGCAACGAATACAAGCAAGCGCTCAAAACTTGGAACGGTGTTTGTGCAATGTGCAATAGCCGAGTGGTACAATTACATCATATACTTGGGCGCAGAAATCATTTAACGGTTAAAGAGAATTTGATTCCGTTATGTCGATATCATCATCTAGATGTAGTTCATAAGAATGAAACATATTACGCAGAGATATTGCTAGAGTTGAACAGAGGTAAATATGGTATCATTGATAGGCAAGATTTAAAGAAAGTTAATAAGTGGACTAGCGTGTTCACGGAGAGGTAAGGTGGTCATATGTCTAGACTAGAGAGAGGAGCATTATATGGAAGATAATAAGAAGAGCATAATAGATTATTTTAACGATGATCAATTTCGTAATAATCTCGAAAGTGGTGTAACTGCATTAGTTGCGATTGCAATAGTTATTATATCAAAAGGATTCATAGGTGGATTTACGTGGGATTTATTATTTACTATTGAACC
>JBFFLJ010000137.1:0-1269 GCA_041554935.1 Candidatus Izemoplasma sp. | reverse complement strand
TTTTGTGATAATATGGAATGCGATAGGAAACAATGGCACATTAGTAAATTAGAGGGGAGTAAGTAATATGTTAAGCATAAGAACGCAAGATAGAATGGCATTAGTGCCGTATGATAGTGCAATGGGAATATATGTTGTTTATGAAAATGGAGAAGTAAAAGAGTTCGAATTACAATGTGGTATCCATTGGTTAGGCACATATTCATCCAAAGAAAGAGCATTAGAAGTATTAGATGAAATAGAAGAAGCAAAAAAACAATGTGATATGATTCCTATAATTGCATCAACAATGAATAATGTATCTCAATTAATTGTAGATTTAGGCGAAGATGGTAAGGAAATAGAAAAAAGATATAACGAACAATTACAAAAGATTGATAAATCACTAGTTTACGCAATGCCAAGCGACTAGACAAATAGCGATAAAAATAGTATAATGTATGTAAGGGGGTGGAAGGGCAAACCTTTCGATGTCACCCACCTCCTACCCATAAATCCAAGTCACGTGAAAATAAGCGTGAATGAGATAGGAGAATATATGCATACATCAAACTAGGATATCGTTACAAACTATGTAGCGATGTTCTTATGTAAATATAGGAGGAAATTATGAAGTTTAAATTTGTCACAGTAAATACAGAATACCATAATGATTGTTGGGCTATTGCATTATCTAAAGCATTAGATGTTGATTATAAAGAGATACGTAAACAATTCAAGCATATGATAGATACTGACAATTCAGTAGAAAGTGGAATAATTAAAGGGTATTTAAAGCAAAAAGGGTATACGGTAATCCCATCTACAAACTCATTAAAAAACGCATTAAGATTATTTAATCTAACTAACGGAATATTATTCGCAATAGAAAATGAAGATGAAAAACACATTGTATATATAAAAGGCAACAAAATATACGAGGGCGATACTTGTACCGAAGATATGATGTGGTGGTATATTGAGAGATATAAATTAATGTGGTTAGCAATAAAAATGGAAGATTATGAATAAACAATGATAAATTGGATAGAAGTAACATATAAAATAGGATTACTCATATTCGTTGTTGTGGCGATATGGATAGTAGTCGATATGATTTATAGGAGGAAGAAATGAAAAAATTAATTACAGCGTTAGTATTTGGGATGATGCTTACTGTAACAAGCGTGGCTGGGTTTGCGACTGTTAAGTTTGTATTAAATAAAGTAGTAGACCAATCTGTTACTATCGGTAGCACAGTACAATATACAGAGGGATTATTCGTAGAGT
>JBFFLJ010000136.1:0-1270 GCA_041554935.1 Candidatus Izemoplasma sp. | reverse complement strand
TTCTATATTCATTTAATAAGTGCGATAACATAAATGCTAATCTTGCGCATTCTTCGTGTTCAGTTTTGTAGTGTAGTAACCATTGTCTAAATTGTTCTAGTTCGTTCATTTTCTTTCCTCCTTTATATTATATATATATTTTATTGTCTTGATGAGTTGTTTGGCTGCTTCGATCTTAACCTCATCTGTGCATTGTGCTATGAATTTTTCGTATGCTTTGATTTCTTCCATTGGTGTCATTTTGTTTCCTCCTTGATTTCACTATAACGTTCGTGTTTTCCTGCCAATCCTTGAAACATAATTTTAAACCCTGTTGCTTTTTTATCTTGTAAAATTTCTTCACGTGCTATTTTTTTTACTTCTTCTAAATCGTTGTTATTAATTCTTCTGCCTTGTGGTTTTTTGTTTGAGTAATATTTAACTATGAAATAATAATCGTTCATTGGGTTCATTTTGTTTCCTCCTTTTTTTTGGTGTGTTGCTTTGTCAACTTAATAATACTACCAATCAAATAGTCTGTCAAGTGTTTTTTATTATTTCGTATATCTCTGTTGACACTTTGTGCATTGTGTGGTATTATGGTTATGAGATAGGAGGTGCTATATGAGTGCCATTGAAAACAAGTTAAAGGAATTAGGTATCACGGTTACAGCATTAGCGAAAAGAGTTGGCGTATCTAGACAACAAATTTATAATTGGATTAATAAGAAAGCACAACCAAACGCTAATCAAATTATGTCATTAAGTAAAATATTAGGATTAAGTATCACAGTTATCACAAAAGACTTTATTAATAAGGAGGAAAATTAATGAGAGCATTAGATGAAATGAATAGTTCACGC
Source organism: Candidatus Izemoplasma sp. (assembly GCA_041554935.1). Lineage (GTDB taxonomy): Bacteria > Bacillota_I > Bacilli_A > Izemoplasmatales > Izemoplasmataceae > Izemoplasma. The sequence goes on along the minus strand of JBFFLJ010000136.1, from coordinate 428 downwards.
ATAAAATTAAAAAAAGAAGTCACAACATTAAAATACAATATAAAATGTTGCCAAGAAAGAATCAAAGAATATGAACGTTCAATTAAATATAAACAAAAAAGAATTGATAGTTATAAAGAAGCAATTTCGATTGTAGAAAAGGAAGTGAAAACTATATGAATTTAAAAAGAAAATTAATTGAGATTAGAAAGCAAGTCGCATTCTTGCAAAAAGATACCAAAGCATATAACTATAAATATGTTAGCGAGGATAAGGTGTTATTTGCGATTAAAGACACTATGGATGAGTTAGGTGTATTATTAGTACCGAGCGTTTTAAATCATTCTAGTAAAGAATTTGAGTACAATAACAAGCGTGGAGAGTTACAACGTGAGAACATTGTGAGCGGAGACTTGGTATTTACTTGGTATGATGCAGATAGTGATGAA
>JBFFLJ010000135.1:0-1308 GCA_041554935.1 Candidatus Izemoplasma sp. | reverse complement strand
TATATCAAAGATTTCCATTCATTAAGAGAAATGGCAACACGATAGTAATAGATGAAACACAATACAAAAAATATAAAGGAGCGATATTATTATGAAAAAATTAACTAACATTTTATTAACAGCAATTTCATTACTAGGTACATATTTAGTAAGTGAGAATATATTAACCGCTGGAGAACTAAGCGATATTCAAAGTATTCTAGGATTAGCATTAGCAGGTGGTGGGGTTTCAATCGGTATGATTATTGCAATCGTTGGAGCATTACCAAAACAATTAGCAAGTGCAGGTTATGAAAAAGCAGTTGCAACTTACGGACAAGCTAAAGTAGATGGATTCTTTAACAAGATTGATGATGTTGTAACATTATTAAATGCAGTCGATACCAAACTTGATTCTATTCAAGATGAATTACTTGCTAATAAAGAGGCACGAGAAGAATTATTTAAAGAAGTATAAGGGGTGTTGATATGAAAAGATTACCTATTTATGGATTACTAATCGCAGGGTATGCCATTATTCTATTTGGTGTAAATAAACTATATAAAGGTTTATCACGCATTGAAGTTATAAGTATTCCTGCACAAGAAGTGGAAATAATGAAGTTTGATTGGTTACCAGCAATTATAGTCGGCATGTTTATGCTAATTATATTGGTAAGTCTAGGCGTGTTTCTATTAACTGAATTATGGAAATACTTTATAGCACATAAAACATTATTACCAATTCCATTCTTATTAATCGCATTAGGATTTATTAACCTAGCGAATAAAGTAATGAATGGTGTTAAGATTATGATTGAATCCAACGTAGCACAATTTGCAACTAACTTACAATTATATATAGGCGCATTTGAAAGTCTAATTATATATACAGTTGTTGGCATAGTGTGTGTAGCATTAAGCGTTGTATATTCAATCCTATTAAAACGAGGAATCATATTCCCAGATAACGCATAAAAAAAAGGCCCTAGAATTTAGGGCTTTTTATTTTAGGGAGAGGAATGAATGAATAATAGTTTTTGTTAGCGACTATTAAGCAATTCTACCTAAAAGTCTTTCTGTCGTCCATTCTAATTTTCATCATTCCAGTAAGGGATAAGACTGTGACTACTGCCACAATTTATTATACCACATTTGTACCAACTTTATCAAATACTATTATTTCCTCCTTTTTCGGTGCTGCTAAATATGATAATAATAATCCTTGTAATGTGATTATCTTTTGTAATGCTAGTTTGTATCCGTGCGTTGTTTTAAATGATGTCATTATGTATTGTGATACGATTGTGATTATCATGGTTAATAAGT
>JBFFLJ010000134.1:0-1316 GCA_041554935.1 Candidatus Izemoplasma sp. | reverse complement strand
GATACGCTATATCTTTATACTCATTATTCTTATCTTTGCGATTAGGCATTGCTACCCAAAATCCATTTGCTCCGTTGAGTATTTTTAATCCTGTGACAAAAAAGTCGTTATCTATCGTGATTGTTGCAAATCCTTTTGTATGTACGCTTTCGTATAAATTAACTTTTACGCTCGTGATGTTCATTTGTTTCCTCCTTAATTTGTTTCTTCACTCTCTCTATCTCACTTGCTTGTGGTTCTTGGTTAAAATAATCTCTAACAATTTCTAAATGTTTTACATTGTTTATTTTAGTATCAGGACAATAATAATTTTTATGAATTAAATTAAAACTTACCCTCGCTTCTTCTCTCGTTATATCTCTCATTTACTTTCCTCCTAACTTTGCGCCAATGTTTTGATTGTGTTTAATTCTTGTTTAACTAACGCAAATATCTTTTTAAATTCCTCATTATTCTTGAACGTGATTGCTTCCCACGATTTCCATCCGTACATTGCACATACATTTTTTATTGCTTCATCTCGGTATGGTAAGTTTGCCGGTAAATCTAGTTCTTTATCTATTACTAATTTCCCTTTAAGGATTGCATTTTGCTTTACTTCTTTATAATCTTTCTTTTGCTCGTTTTCATATTTGTTGCTATGTGTGTTGTCTGTATCTTCTCCGGAAATCATTTTATATGCTTTTAATAATGCGTTCTTATCGGCATATGTTTGTGCTTTACCGCTTCCTTTATCTAACGGATCAGTTCCATCTCCTAATGATTCAACATCAACAAATTCGCTTGTATTATCTAAATTAACAAATCTAAATGTTGTCTTAATACTAATAAAGAATAAGCGTTTTGTATATCCCTCTAATACGGTTTCATAACATTCTTGCTTAACTACTTCACGTTTAATAGGCAACGACTTAATTCTATATTGATACTCTAATGGTTTAACTGCATTCAATACCGTTGCTTCTCCTACTGCCTTGTAAGCATTTTTACCTGAACCTATTTCCATATCTTTTGCAATAATTCCTAATTGATTTTCTATCTCACTCATACGCTCGTAAATATTCATCTCTTTTGTGTAATTCATTTAATTTTCCTCCTTATAATATTTCTTGATAAATAACTTAATCGGTATTCGTAATGCTTTTGCGTATGCTATACCCTCTTTCATTGGTAAAGCACATTCTTTGTTTTCATATCTACGAAACTGTCTATCACTAATACCAATCTTCTTTGCAATTTGTGGTTGTGATATTTCTTTCCTTATTCTATATTCTTTTAATGACTCGTTTAATTCAATCTTCATTTAGTCACCTCCT
>JBFFLJ010000133.1:0-1344 GCA_041554935.1 Candidatus Izemoplasma sp. | reverse complement strand
TCTATATCACTTGTACCATTATCTAATCTATCGCCATTCTTATCATACTCTGCTGATTCTATCGCTTTGATTAGTTGCTTGTTATGTGGTGCTATTGTGATGTACTGTGAACCAAACATAATCTCTAGCATATCTATTCTCTCTTGTATTGCTGATTTCTTCTTGTTTGTTCCTCTTCTTTTCTTTAACTTATTAAGATAACCCATTATTACATAATTGTATTGTGGGTTCATTGTAGCCTCTTCTAATAGCATTCCCATTGTTGTGTTGTTTGCTGTATCTAGGAATAATGTAATTGTTTGCTTGTATTTCAAGTATATCGATTGGCAGAAGTTCATTATATCATCACAGTATGCATTGATATTCTTCGTACCTTCCGTTTTACCGTTCATATGGTAATAAGTATCAATGACATCTATACCTTTGTAATTAGGCAATATTCCTATTGCTGTGCATACAGTAGCATCGTTACCACCGTAATCGACACCTATCATTATATCAACATACTTCTCTGCTTCTAATCTCTTAACGTTGTTTGCTCTTGTGAATGATTTGTAACAACTACCTTTAAGGTTAGCAGGTAGCCCCATATACTCACTCTTGAATAGTTCTGGATTAGTTGTCTTTAATATCTCTATCTCGTGTAATAACGGTTTACCTAAAAATGCTTCTTGCTGCCATTCTGGTGCATCGTTATAGTTAGTCTTTTTAGTGTATGCATCTGGTCTATCATTCATCTCTTCAAGGAACTCATATGTCCAGTCACTTAATTTAGGTGCATCATTCCATTCGTAAAGAGATAGGAACCATTCTCCTGCTGCTCTCATTACTCCAGACTGTGCAGATGTTATATAACTTCTATCTTTATATTCTGTGATTTCAAAGAACCACGCTATGTTTATTGTATTGGTAGGGATAGTTGGTCTAATCCCTTTTAGTTTATCTTTAACTTTCATTTGCTTGAAGTGTACATAATTGCCTTGTGGTAGCTTAATCCATAGGTCGTTACCGTTAGGATAATTCTTATGTACTTTCAACGGACAACCTAATTCTTCAAACGCCCAGATTAAGTCACGGAATGTACTATCTTTATGGTCGCTGTAATCTTGTCTAAATACTACTACTTCAACTGATGGATTGTTTAACATTAATAACGCTATCTTAATTGCATTCTTGCTTGATTTGTAACCTGCTCTGCCACCATGATCCAATTGGTTAGGTAGCATTGAATTGAAGTACTCTAGATGTGGCCTTGCTACTATATCACTAATTAATAGTTGCTTCACTAGCCATCAACTTCTTACGTTCTTGTTTTATCTTTGCAACTTCATCAGCATCATTAAC
>JBFFLJ010000132.1:0-1350 GCA_041554935.1 Candidatus Izemoplasma sp. | reverse complement strand
TTTCGTTTCCCCTTTCATATCATCTAATCGTTCTAAATCTGCTATGCCTAATGAACGTATCCATTGCTTTGACACATGTTTAAACTTTGCTATTACTCGATTGATTAATCTTGCTTTGTATGTTTGTGCTTTATAACTCATCTTATTTTTCCTCTCTATATAATTTTAGAAATTGTGTTAATGATAGTTTCAATGCTTTCGCCCATAATACCGCTTCGATAAATGGTACGGCACATTCTCCGTTTTCATATCTACGGAATTGTCTTTCACTACAACCGATCTTGTTTGCTAACTCACTTTGTCTTTTCTCTTGCTTTAATCTTAATGCTTTCAACTCTTTCATTTCGTGAAATATTTTCAAATATATCACCTCCTACATATAGTTTACTACACAAGGCCAATGTTGTCAAATATTATTTTGCATATGTGTCCGTATATATAAATAAGGAAAAGAAAAGTTTTTTTAATTTAACTGTTGACATATAAGGCCTATTGATATATAATTGAATTATCAAAGCAACACAAGGAGTGAGTGAATGAGAATATATAAAGGGCAAGAGTTAAATTGGTATCGCATAGAATTAGTATATCGAGTATGTGGTAGAATGGTATATCGTGTGGAATCAACGAGTATCACGAAAGCAAGATCAATCGCACAAGATTTATTTGGTAGATATAATATAAAGAATATAGAGGAGGATTTAAAATGAAATGGATTTACATACCTAACTTTATTACAAAAGATGGAAAAGACTTACAAGAATTACACGCTGATATAATGTGTGGATTTACGGAATGGAAACATAGTAGTTGGTTATCAAATGGAATTAGAGCTTGTAATAAATTATGTAAAGAAATTAACGCTTCAAAATACAAACTTAAAAAAATTGAAAAAGAATTAAATAATTACTACAAAACTAACTATAAAATTAAGAAATTAGTACCTAGTGAAACTGGTTGCTATTGGGATTATAATACAAGAGATTATATGTTCCCACAATAGAGGAGGAAGTAAAATGAAAATAGGATTAAACAATTACGAACGAATCAACGGTGAATGGGTAGATGTAAGACAAATCGCACAATGTGATACTTGCGGACAATATTTTAAACTTGATGAAATGCGAAGATTTAGATTAGGCGAAGAACGAGAATTATATTGTGAAGAATGTTACGAGCATATGGATAGTAAAATAGGCAACGATTTACGAGATAGCGACTATCACATTGATAAGAAAGATTGGAGTACATTATGAATATTAAAGTAGGACAATGGGTAAGATTAAAAGAACCATATGATGAAGACGAGCCAATTTTAATAGGAAAAGTTTATGGATTATATGAAGATAG
>JBFFLJ010000131.1:0-1352 GCA_041554935.1 Candidatus Izemoplasma sp. | reverse complement strand
TTACCTACACCATAGAATCCTAATTTACGATTACATTCGGTGCGTGTGCATTGTGCGTTGTCTTTACAGTATTTCTCGCATTTTGATTTGAGGGGAAGTTTACTCATTATCTTTCACCTCTTTAGGTCTGTAAATTAGTTTATTAATTTCTTCATTCATTTTTTCTATTTCTTCTATTTCTTTTAATTCTTCTAACAATTCTTCTTTTCTACTCATTCTACTCCACCTCTTTCATAAAGAATTTCATAAATTAACTCCCTTCTCTTTATAATATAAATCGATTACTTGCGTTACACTCATCTTATCTAGCTCGGCTTGTGTGTATCCTGCTTTGATGAGATATGTTTTCATTTTAACTAAATGTTTATAAGTGATAAGCCATCGCCTCCTTAAATTTCCATTTGTATCCGCCTGCTGTTTTTCTAATATCTCTACAAGAATGTGAAATATTTGATTCATCTATATTTAATTCTTTAATTGCAACTCTCATCGAATCCCATTCCTTAATTAAATTATTATCTCTATCTAATTGAACAACTTTTTTCGTATTTCTTTTTCCTAAAATACTACACCTTTTTATAGACTTCTCTCTAACATTTTCGCATAAACCTGATTTCCAAGCATGTTGTATATTTTCCTTTTGAGTACACCATTCTAAATTTTCAACCCTGTTATCATTCCTAATAGCGTTAATGTGGTTAATATCCGGTTTACAATCTGGATTAGGAATAAATGCTTTTGCAACTAACCTGTGAACTCTAAAATTCTTGTGTGGCTTTTTTGCATCTTTTCTGCTTAATACTACTTGCCAATAACCTTGAATATTAACTTTTTTCATTATATGATTTGTGACATTTTGTTTTATTCCGTTGCTTTTAATTATAACTCGTTCTAAACTTTTTACTTCACCAATATTACTTATTTGATAGTAACCTTCATACCCTTCAATATCACGCCATTCCTCATTCATAATGAACCTCATCTAATAATTCTTCGATTGTTAAACTGTTCAATGTATTAATCTCTCCATTGATACGCAACTCGTTTCTATACTTGATTATGTATTCTAACATATCTAATTTCGCTTGTGTTAAACTTTTATCTCTGTTGGCACTATCTTTATCTACTCTACGATATAATATGTTAGAGCCGTTTTTACTGCTGTATTTCCTAATCTTGAATGTTGGTACGATGCCGATGTATTTAAAATTATTCCAGCGTTCATTCCATTTACGAATGGTACGATGTGGCACTTTTTTAAATCCTGCTAATTGTAATTTGCGATTGATTGATTCAGGGCTTAACCCATATTCATCGTTCGTATTGCTGATTAATGCGAAATAAAATGTTTC
>JBFFLJ010000130.1:0-1367 GCA_041554935.1 Candidatus Izemoplasma sp. | reverse complement strand
CGAGTACGTGCGTTTCTCGTCCTTCAATAAGTGTACGATATACTTTTACAAGTACATTATAGTTGTTTGGTGTTTAAATGTCAAAAAAAAGAGTGAATTATTTATCACTCCTTAATAAAAGTTAGTTCCCATTTGTAACACCAACCTATTTTGTTTCCTAGTGAATCGTATATCATATACTTTGTGCCGTATGTTCCTTTTACTACTTGCACTTGCATTGTTACCCATAAGTCTCGCCATCTTGCTGTTCTCATTTATCTTCTTCCTTTGTAACATACTTTGCTAGATCAATGTTTAATGTTTTCAATGTAGCAAATATCACACCAATTTGATTATCCTTGCTTAATATGATTTCACATAGTTTCTCTTTTGTAACTTGCTTTGTGTCTAATGCTTCACATACTATTTCATAATTAGTTTTCATTGGTTTCCTCCTCCGTTTTCTTTTTTGATTGCACACTACTAAATGTTCCCATTAATATCATATTTGCTATCATTACTATTTGTAACCAAAAAGGAAATTTAGGTAGTATATTAGAGTTGCAACCACCGTTGAATGAAGCATACGAACCCATTAATATGAAATATATCCCAAACAATGAAGCTATTACTATATTAATTTGATTGATATAAAATAATACTTTTCTCATTCTTTCTCCTCCGTTTTATAAATGTAAATCAGGATTGCTATGATAACAATGAGTAACAACGTTGTACCGATATACATTCCCATTATATTTTTACCTAACTCGTTCATTACGAATGCCACGCCTATTAACACTATCCATATTGCGATTAGTATTCCTGCTATATTGCCTAACATTTAATCAAATCCATTCAATTTCTTTGCTATGAATAACAATTTATATTCTTTTATATACCAAAATAACATATCATCATCTAACTCTGTTCCCTCATATATGATATTTTCTTTTATGTAAACTATATGTCTACCACCCTCTTGATCTTCCATTGCAAATATTATTCCTGTTTTATTATCATAAACTCTTATTGCGTTCATAAGTTCCATTTTAGTTGTCACTATAAAATATCCTTTGTGTCTCAAATAACCCTCAATTATATCCGCTTCAACTCCATTACCACTATGAAAATGTTTAAATCTACGATAAACTTTGTCATAATCTTCATCAAGTGCTTTCGATAGTGCTATCGCCCAACAATCATTTTGATTAGACGTTTCCATTCGTTCTATTTTAAATTTATGATTCATACTTTCCTCCTATATTAAATTGAAAGTGCCGATACCGTTTAGTAGCGACACTCTCATAGAATATTGTACATAATCCTCCTTAATCGACCTCCACCCTTTATGTTCAGGTGGCACGACTACATCTATATTATATCAT
>JBFFLJ010000129.1:0-1472 GCA_041554935.1 Candidatus Izemoplasma sp. | reverse complement strand
TAGTTATTATCAAGAAAGTGATTATCGTAAATGTGCGATTAGTGAAATAAGCGGTGCGTTATTTAACGACAAAGAGATTGAAGAAGAAAGAAAAACAGCAAGTGGAAGAAGAACAATCTATATGCCGAAAGTAAATTGTAAACATTGGGTAGGAAAGGAGAAGTTATAATGAAAGTAATATGTAAAATTCAATTAGAAATGGATATCAGCAATGTAGTGTTAGAAGATTTATTGAAATGTAAGGAGACTAGAACAACAACATTAGATATATTCAAAGATAATATGACTAAAGATTTGAGCGTGGCATTGTCTTCATTACCAAGCTCTAAAATTGAAATAACATCAGTTGAAGTAAAGGAGAAGTTATAATGAATAAATATGAAAATGCCTTAGAGTATATGAGTTGTATATGTGAAGAAGATTATAAACAATTTGAAATATTAAAAGAATTAGTCGAACGAGCAACACCTGTAAAACCATTTAAAGAACAAATGTTGGACACATACGATAGCGATAATGGCTCTCATACATTTGAATATGAAAACGTAAAATGTGATAAATGTAACGCTTTATTAACTACTGAAAATGATAGATATGATTGTTGGATAAACCCTACCAAATTAAAAGAATTAAAATTTTGCCCTAATTGTGGCCAAGCATTAGATTGGAGTGATGAACAATGTTAAGTATAAGAACACAAGATAGAATGGCGTTAGTGCCGTATGATAAAAGAATTAAAATATATAGAATAACAAGCAAAAACCATTTAAACGAAACAGTGCTAACAGATAAATTTGAAATTACATTAGGTGGTTATCCAATAGGCACATACGCAACAAAGGAAAGAGCGTTAAATGTATTAGATGATATAGGTAGATTATTAAACGATGAACGAAACCGCTATCAAAATAACGTTTATCAAATGCCGAATGAGTAATTTGCAATAAAAGGACAAATCTAGTATAATATACATAGGTAGATACACCGAGTACAAGTGTTAGACTACCATAGGAGATTACATATGTATAATTAAGAGAGATGTCGTTACGGTTCGTGATGGCATTTCGCATATAAGGAGATAAATATGAAAGATAAGTATACAATTAAACGTATTAAAACAAATAACGAAAATGATTGTTGGGCTATTGCATTATCAAACGCATTAGGCATTGAGTATGATAAAATTTATAAACAATTTAAGTATATGATTAACAAAGATAATGGTAGTGTTGATTCAAAGATTATTAACGGATATTTAAAACAACAAGGGTATACAATAATTACAACCAAAATATTATTAAGAGATGCAATAAGATTATATAACACTAATCACGGTATACTGTTTGCTATGAAAGATACAACCGATCAATACCACATTACATATATTAAAGACAAAACGATATATGAAAGTGATGAATTAACCGATGATATGTTATGGTGGTATTTGAATGAATTCGAATTGATATGGGTTG
>JBFFLJ010000128.1:0-1473 GCA_041554935.1 Candidatus Izemoplasma sp. | reverse complement strand
TATCTGCTAGGTTTACACTTGGCGTTTCTTTGAAATACTCTTCTGTTACTGGTATAACTATCTCTCTTTTTATATCAAACTTATTAGTTGGTGTATCTTGGTCTATAACATATGGAATCCTGTCATATACCGCTATCAAATAACCACCTTTAAATAAGGTAGCACCTGTGTTTAAATTTATTACTCTTATTACTTCGGTATAGAAATCTTTTTTAAACATATTGTATTGCTCCTAACTCTACCATCATCTTCTCTTGATTGGCTAATAAAACTTCGTTGCTTTCGCTCATATCAAATGGTAGTCCTAATGTTTTACTATTAGCGTAAGATGTTATTTTACCCCAAGTTTTAACTGTGATAAATCCTTTGTTTACATTTACTTTTTTCTTTGTTATATAATGTTTAAATCCTTCTTCTTGCCATTCAATATATGGAACTGCATTAGTATTATATACCGCCAAAAACTCTGTTGCTGTATCAAAAAACTCAACACCATTCAATAACATAAATCCTGTATCTACTGGCATACCACTCAATACTAATTCAATGAAATCACTATATAATACTTCATCCATTAAGTTACCGTTATCCAATATTCATTATACAAAACTGTGCGGTGCTTATTACCTTTTTCTTTATACGGTTTAACATCTATCGTTTGTATAGTGCTAAAGTCATTGTAATTTGCATCGTTGCGTGGTGTTCTTGTGAATGATATCCTATCGTGTGGTTTGAAATCTAATTGCGTTGTAGTCTTGATTAACTCATCATCACTTGCCAATTTTACACCTGTCATTGGGTCTAGTGAATATGTTTTCTTGCTTTCTCGATTACACCAGAATGCTGTTCCTTCTTCTTCCCATTCTAACGTGTTATCAATCATTACTTTTTTGAATAGATATGCGATATTTTCTCTATATTTCTCTCTCATTAATAACCAACTTGATATTCATCTTCTGGCACTACTTGTAATATCTCTCCAGTATAATAGATATGTGCATCGTGTAATGGATCAAGTATTACATCTAACCACACAGGATTTGAACTAAATAAAGTCCTATCCCATTCATCTTCATACGTTGCTTCTATCATATTGGTAAGAGCTTCAATTATCGCATTTCTTTCTCCGCATTCATTCAAATAAACATTATATTCAATAATGTCTTTATGTGTATATCGTGGCGATTTTCCGTTATAAGCGCTTTTTGTCATTTTGCTATGTAATTGTCTACCGTGTAGTTTTAATCGTTGTGCAGGGTTCTTCCATACATCTATTAACTCTTGATAGCCTGTATATTCAATTAATCCTGCTTCAGTTAAATAATAGTATCTTCCTACTGTATCATAGGCTACAAAATTATCTGTTACTATTGCCATCTAAATCACTCCTTTTAAAAAAATAAGCCCCACCAATATGATGAGGCTATTTAATTTATTCTATTATGCTCTACCGTTATCTGTTTGAATTAATGT
>JBFFLJ010000127.1:0-1503 GCA_041554935.1 Candidatus Izemoplasma sp. | reverse complement strand
TTATTTAACTTACGTATACACATACACCGTATTAGTAGATAACACAAACATTGAAGTAAGCAGCATAAGCGATGATATAATAGTAACAGACTTTATAGCAACAGAATCAACTATATCAATTACATTTATGCTAAATCAAGATAAAGACTTTACGGATGGCGATACAGTAAACATTCAATTCTATTTTGAAGCGATTGAAAATACTGGATTAAATATTAATCTAGCAACTGAACAAGAATTAATGGATATTGGGTTTACATCAACAGAAGCTACAAACATAGTTAATAGCGTTATAGTGTTTCATAACCTAGCAGATGTATACATTAATATAGATGTAGGAGATGCTATTACAAGGTTTGAACATTTAGTAAATGATGGAACATTAGTATTTGAATAAACAGAAGGCACTTCGGTGTCTTTTTTGTTTGGAAAAAATAAACACTTGTATGTTTGACAATATTTAGGTCATCGATTATAATGGTAGCATCAAGGTGGCTATGCACCAATTACATAGGTATGGTGGCTCTCACCATTAAATAGGAGGTGATTTATTTGATCAGCAATAAAGAGAAGGAGACTGTATGGACTTTGAAAGAAGTTGAACACCTGTCCAATTCCGAAATAGGGCGTAGGGTAGGCATTTCAAGGACTAAAGTAATTGAGATACTTAAACACAAAAAATACAGAAATGAACACTTAATGGACACTATCTCCGAAATACAAGAAGAAAAGAATGAATCACTACTAGATGCATTAAGAAATGACCAACGACCTAAACAGATTATGAACAAAATACTAGACATTCTGAACGATGATGAACAGTTAGAGAGAGAACTAAAGAAACAACAAGGATTCAGAAATGTAGTTGGAGCTATGAAGGTAATAATAGATACCGGAGTAACCGCTAGAAGAGATAAGAGAGAATCAGATAAAGCACAGCAAGAGAAAATACTTAATACAACAGAGACTATGAACGACAACTTCGAGAAAGCTATCATTGAATCGTTACAAGGCTTTACAAAGAAAGATGTAACATCATTAATAGAAGAGGATAGCCTAGATGTATCAATCGTTCAGTGATAAGCAGCAGTTAGCATATGTCTGGTGGAGACTAGATGAGTTCAAGCACTTTAAAAGATGTGTATGGAATGGAGCAATCAGAACTGGTAAGACTGACATAGGATTAAGTAGAGCATTTCTTGAGTGGGCATTTGAAACAATACAAGATAGTCCAATACACGTTAAAGGATGGAATAGGTTTTTCATAACAGGGTATACTAAAACGAATGTTGAGGAGACAGTAGTTGATCCGTTAATTGATTTCGCAAATAAGAAAGGGTACTATGTTCGCAAGAATGGAACAATAGGCTATGTATATATAAAGAGAATAAAGAATGGTGTAAGCCAAACAATGATAATAAGGTATTTCGGTATGGATAACAAAGTAGCGTTTAAGAGAGCGCAAGGTTTAACGTATCGAGGTGGTTGTGTTGATGAGGGTGG
>JBFFLJ010000126.1:0-1547 GCA_041554935.1 Candidatus Izemoplasma sp. | reverse complement strand
TACAAAAGAAAAACAAACTAAATTAATACCAGATGTAATGGAAGATTTTTATAAAGATGCAAGAAAAAATATGAGGTGATATTATGATAGAAAAATTAGACAAATTACAAAAGATTATATATAAAGATTCTTTAGATAAATGCAAACAATGTAAATCATATAAAGAATGTAATCAGTCATTGATAGGTTATTCACCATTGATTGTATATAATAAAATGTATGATAGTTATAAAATTGGATCTAAAAAATGTGATAAGGCTTATGGAGTTTGTAATAGTAGTTTAATTGAACTTAATAAATATGACACAGTAGAGTGTGAAAACGAAGCAGAGATAATAAAACACTACAAAGAACGCAAATCATTGTATATTTATGGTAAAGCAGGAATTGGTAAAACACATTATTTATATTACTTATCAAAAAAATATGTACAACAAGGAAAGAATGTTTATATAAATCATATGCAACAAATATTAAATGATATAAAAGGAACTTGGAACAAAGATAATTCTATAAGTAAAATGAATCAAGATACAATAATAGAAAGATTACAAAACATTGATGTGTTAATAGTGGATGATTTAGGAAATGAAATGGCTAGTGAATGGAGTGTACTTGATGTATTACAATCAATAATTGATTATCGAATTATAAATAATAAACCAATAATAATATCGAGTAATCATACACCAAGAGAAGTTGGTAATATATACGCAAGAAAAGTATATCAAGGACAAATAAAACATATCATATCAAGATTAGAAGATTTAGGAGCAATAGAATTTAAAGGAAAATATTGGAGGAATATTAAATGATTGATGTAAAAAGCAAGTATGCACAAAAGTTATACAAAGGAATCTGTACATTAAATGATGAAAGAACATTACGGTTATACGAATTAGAGAACGCATTTGAATTAAGTAGAAAAGAAATGGATGAATTAATAAAAGAATACGCACCAAAACCAGACAAACCACTAGGAGATATTTAGATGATAGAAATATATTACCCATTCACATTTCTAAACGAATACATCAACAAAGAACGATCGAACAGATACGCAGCAGCCAAAATTAAGCGTGACACGACATCTGCTATACGTTATATGTTATTAGGCAAACCGAAACTAAAAACACCGTGTAGACTAAATTTCACGTGGTTGGTGTTAAATCAACGTATGGATTTAGATAATATTGCATTTGCGAAGAAATATGTTATCGATGGAATGGTGTCAGCAGGGTTAATCCCAGATGATGGATTAAAATATATCAAAGGCTTCACGGACAAATACGAAATATCAAATAAAATAGGCGTACGAATAACGCACGAGGAGATTATCAATGAGAAGTAGACTAAAGCCAAGCAAGAAACCAAAGCCACGCAAGCCAAGCACCACCGAGATGTCAAATAAGAGAATAGTTATAAAATAGGAGGAAAGTAAATGAATGAAGCAATTAAAAGATTGTATCACGATTTAAACAAACAATTAGAACCAAGTATTGTATATCCACAAGATTTTATGTTTGTTATGAGCAAAAAATTTGTAG
>JBFFLJ010000125.1:0-1589 GCA_041554935.1 Candidatus Izemoplasma sp. | reverse complement strand
TTGATTATACGTAATCCTGTGACTACAAATTCATTGTCGATTGTAATTGATGCGAATGCTTTTGTATTTCCGCTATCGAGTGGTGTTATCTTTACTTGTGTGATATTCATTATTCCCACTCCAATTTTTGTCGGCATTCATTGTTTGCACAACATTCATCTTCTTTTACAATTTCACCACAACTAGGACAATAATAGTCTGTCCAATTATTTCCACTTACTTGTATGTTTAATTTTTTTAGTGGTTTCTTTTTTGTTGCTCGTTCTACTAATTCAGTAATATCTTGTAATGCTTTACCAATGTGATCACTATTTTTAAAATTGCCAATTCTTATTTTAATATCTTTTAAACTATATTCATATTTATTCATTCGTTCACCTTTTCTACTAATCCATCTTTGATTAATTGTTTTATAATACAATTTAATTCATATAATTTCCCAGCAATTTCGCTGTCTTTATCATCAAGTAAATCTATCATATTATCAATTCTTATTAATAAATCATTTTCATTTTCACATAATTTTCCAAAACTATATCCATCATATAAGTTTAAATCAGATTGAACAAATCCTATTAAACCTTTTTTAAAATTAACTTCTCTTTTTTTAGCCCAACCAGCATCTATTACCCTGTTATTCAATCCCACAAATATATTAAAATCTGTTGTGTTTTGAAATTGTGTTTCATAATCAATATGCAAGCGTTTAATCATAAAATATGCTCCTTGATATAATTTCCTTTCAAACCCATATTTTTTTAGCTTATCAAAATCTCCTGTATATTTTAACATTTACTTCACCTTCTCATTTTTGATTTGTACTACCGCTGCCATAAATGCTTTCTCGCTTACTTCCGCTACGTTATATGCTTTCCATCCATCATAGCCAAAGTGTTCGAGCGTTGCATTCATTACGGTGCGTGATAATTCTTTATCGTTATTGCATTCGATTAATACTTTATCTGGGATGTTCTTTTTGATTCTTGCTAATGATTGTGCGTATGCTGTATCTTCTTTTTCTTTTTTCTTGCTTACTAATTTATCAGGATCATTTTCATTCGTTGCAACTTGGAAAAATTTAAGTAAGAAATATCTATTACAATATGTTAAAGCTGAACCGAATGCTTGTGAAGCATCTCCTTGTTGTCCGTATAATGCAAATGGTACTATTAATGTTTCATCGCTATCAGCATCCATCCAAGTAAATATCATATCTCCACTAACTACATTCTCTTTGATTGTGCGTTGTTGCTTATCAATGTACTCAAATTCTTTACTAGAATGATTTTCTACGCTAGGTACTAATAATACACCTAGTTCATCCATTGTATCTTTAATCGCAAATAATACCTTATCTTCACTAACATATTTATAGTTATATGCTTTGGTATCCTTTTGTAAAAATGCTACTTGCTTTCTAATCTCAATTAACTTTTGTTTTAAATTCATTTCGTTTCCCCTTTCATATCATCTAATCGTTCTAAATCTGCTATGCCTAATGAACGTATCCATTGCTTTGACACATGTTTAAACTTTGCTATTACTCGATTGATTAATCTTGCTTTGTATGTTTGTGCTTTATAACTCAT
>JBFFLJ010000124.1:0-1640 GCA_041554935.1 Candidatus Izemoplasma sp. | reverse complement strand
GCATACTTCGGTTTTAGTATTTCCTCATCGTTATAATAACCTCTTAAATTAAACTTACATCTCACACCATCAACGTATCCTGTCAACGGTTGATTACATTCTTTCTTTCCTTTACATTCTTTGCAATGGTTATAGTTCATTGGATTCTCTTTTAAAATTATACATAAAATTATCAACACACTCAATCATAGCTAAATGAAATATTTTTTTTGTTCTTTTTGTGAGTTCAACAAACCTTGTTTCTGTAGTATAATTCCCACTATATTTATCTAATACTTTTATTTGAATATGTTGTGATAAATTATGGAATCCTATTGTTATATCTATTTCATTTAATTCATAATCTAAATAACCATAATCTCTTTTCAATTTATTATATCCAATTTTTATAAGTTCTTTTTCATATTTTTCCATTTTCTTTCCTCCTATAAATGACTTGTGTCTAATATTTTCATTTCTTGCGGTGCGGTGGTATCTTTTCTATTCCAATTTAATATAGTGTGATAATGTGATTTATACTTTGTTCCTTTACTACCAATATAGTTATTAAGTCTTTCAATAAAATCGTTCGTTTCTGTTATACCGAATTTATCTATTAATTTTTTATGTTCTTCTTCTGTAAGTTTTACAAATTCTAAATACAATTTTTTAGGCGAATCTTTAGTTACTTTCTTTACATTATTATCATTCTTTAATACCTTATTAGTTGTCAAAGGTTTGTCAAAGGTTTGTCGCTTGCTTGTCATAGGTTTGTCATCTTGCTTGTCAACCGTTTGATAGTCATTGTATCTTAATACTGTTACTATGCGATATTTGTTATTACTCTTGCTTGTCAACTCGTTTGTTAATATTAACTTATCAAGTGCTGTTCTTACTTGTCTTTCACTTAATCCTGTTTCAATACTTAATGTCTTTGTACTCGTTAAGAACTGTCCTCGTTTAATATTAATGCCTTGATAATTCCTAGTAGTATGATTGGCTCTTATTAAACAATGAATAAATAAAGTCTTAACATTTATATTTGTATACCATTCCCAGTCTTTAAATTTACGATATAATTTTAGATATCCTTGATTCACGTTATTTCCTTAAATACACGTTGCCTAATTTTAGTTCTTTGTGTACCGTTTAATTTTGTGTAATCATCACCGATCACGACTATTAACATATGATTCAACTCTTGATTTGTTAATACTGTGCTTCCCATAATGTGTTTATCTTTTTCTTTATCGTAAACTACAAGTGATTTTAATGTTGTTATAAAATGTTCTAATGTCATTTTGTTTCCTCCTTTATATCAAAAAAAAGTGCATATCTCGTAAGGTTCAAGTTAAGAATATGTCGGCAAACAATACTCTTAAACCCAACGAGAAATACACTTCTCATAGTTTAATTACATTCGATTGTTGTATTGTTTGCCTTTGAATACACTATCATTCTATCACTTTTAACGCTGATTGTCAAATTAATCTCTCTCGCTTGAAGTTCATTCCGTTTGGTTTGCATTCTCTTGATTCACGGTATAATCTACGTTTCATTAATGTATCAAAGTAATCGCAAACTGCTTTAGGTTTCATAATGAATTTGTTATTGCGAATAAGTTTCTTCATATCACAGTTTACTTTATCACACGGATATTG
>JBFFLJ010000123.1:0-1642 GCA_041554935.1 Candidatus Izemoplasma sp. | reverse complement strand
GGAAAATCGTAATACTGCTATGGTATCATTATTATCTTGTGGTGCTTGATTCATTAAATCCGTTAAATCAACTACCACTTCGGTTAATAAATCACTTGCTTTTAGTTTTTCAAGTTTCCAAATAACTTTTTGCAATTTATCGTTCATTTTCTTTCTCCTCCTAATGTTTTATGTAGTTTATGTAGTCTAAGTCTTTCTTGAAGTTTTTCTTTCGGTGACAAATGTTTTGTATCTGTAACATCTTCTTTAATAATATCATTTTCATAAATTTTCACTACTCTTCCATCTTTATAAAAGTCAACTTGAATTAATTTATCGTTCATCTTTCTCTCTCCTTATCGTTATTGTGGCGGTGTCTATTCCGCACTTTGTTGTGAATTTGATTCCTTTGCCTCGTATGTATTCTTCCGTTGTGTCTAGTTTATCATAGTACACTTGTATGAATCCCATTTCTCTCAACTCTTTTACTTGGTCTTTGCGGTACTTTGTGGCGTTATCCATTAGAAATAATCTCCTTTTGAAAATAGATCAAGTTGTATATTTAGATTGAACCATTGATTATACAACTCATTATAGATTTTTATTGCTTCTGCGTAACTATCTGTAAATTTGTTACCACCAGTTGTTACACTTGGAATCCATGAACCTACACAATATTTCTCATTACCTTTTGCAATCTCTTCATCACTTCGCTCATATAAATATATACAATCTCTATTCTTTTTGGATTCAGATTTAAGCAATATTGAATCTTTGTTAAGTGGGCATTTAGTATATTTCAATCCGTACACCTACTTTATCGTGTATCTCGTATTCATCTGTGAAGCCTGTGATATGTGTTAAATTGTCGTTAGGGATTAACTTCGCTTTTACTAATCCATCTAAAATATATTTTTTTGCGAATGAAATATTGTCTAAATCCCTTTGCTTGTTTTTTACTAACCATGTGAATTTAATTTTACACGGAGTTTGTATCTTTGGTTTGTTTAACATTGCATAGTATACAAAGTTCGTTGTATCTCGTTTTACTTTATTAGCTGGGTTATAATTCTTACCATTACCGTATGATGCTTTATTCGTTAATGCGATAAACTCGTTTAGGAATGTGAAATCATAGTATAGTGTTATCATTTTATGCTCTCCAATTCTTCCCTTTGATTTCGATTACTCCTAAGTATTTTATACGGCTTAATAACTGACCTGCTTTTACGCTGCCGATTGATTTAGTATATACATTTAATAATTCAGGGATTGTATAGTTGCTTGTGATGAATGTCGGCTTATCATTGATATATCTATAATCAATAACAACTTGCAATGCTTCTGCAATAAACTCTGTCATTTTCTCATTCCCAATATCATCAAGGAATAACATATCAACATTTTTCATTATTGATACTTCACTTACTACCGTTTCCCCTGTTGATTTATTTAATGCTATTTCGCTTCGTAGTATATTTGTTATCTCTGCTACTAGATTCACATATACATTGTGGCCTTGTAGATTGTATTTATTAGCCATCCAATATAATGCGTGTGATTTACCTATACCGTATTTACCGAATAAGTATATCGAGTGTTTAATGTTAATATGATTTCTAATAGCTTGTAAGTTATCACATTGAAATGTTTCATACTTAGG
>JBFFLJ010000122.1:0-1665 GCA_041554935.1 Candidatus Izemoplasma sp. | reverse complement strand
GGTAGAGTTAAGAGTAAACCAAGAATCATTTCTAATCATAGAGGTAATTACTTAACGAAAGAAAAGATATTAAAAAAAATGGTAAATAAAAAAGGTTACCACTCTTTATCACTTTACAAAAATAAGAAAAAGAAAACACATACAATACATAGATTAGTCGCTACACACTTTATTAATAATGCCAACAATAAAATAACCGTTAATCACAAAGATGGTGATAAACAAAATAATAGAGTTGATAATTTAGAATGGTGTACTAATCAAGAAAATATGCGTCACGCATACGATAATAATATTAGAACTAATAATCATTTTAATAGGGTAGTTATGATGTTGTCATTAGATGATAAACCGTTATTATGGTTTGATAGTATAAAAGAAGCAACATTGTCAATAGGAAAAAAAATTGGTAGTGGTTGTATCTATGAATGTGTTAGTGGAAAACAAAAAACAGCATATGGTTATAAATGGAAATAAGTAACGCAAAAGAAAAAGGACTAAATTAGTCCTCTTTTTTTTATGCAAATATAATACCACGTTTGAGCAGTACGCTATATATTACGCTTAACGCTACTAACGATATGCCGACTAATGTATAAGTACTTAAACTCTCAAACGCTTTTACATATGATTGTAGGTTGGTTGTGAATTGTTCTGCGTTCTGCATTATCATTACTTGTACGCCATTCATTACTTTATTTGCTAGGTTAATAAATCCTAATGCGATTAATAAGAATGGGATTGGTAATAATGTTTTATGTGCTATAAAGTATTTCCATAATTCCGTTAATAGATATATACCAATACTTGCTAATATTATCATTACAAATACGGCTACTATTAATGCAGGAACTATGTCTAACTTGTATAACTCTGTTTCACTTGCAGGAATATTTATAACCTCGATATGTTTTAATCCGTTATATAACTTGCTTACACCGAATAAGATTACACTATATCCTAATATCAATAATCCATAGATAGGTAACTTCTTCATATACGCCACCTACCCGTTCAGTAAATTATTTCTTATTTCGGTATTCTCATCTACATCTGCTTGTAATTTATCTAGTTTTGAATTGACTGTATTCAATAGTGTAACGACATCATCCATTTTATTAATGACTCCATCCACTTTGGCTTGTCCGTATGTTGCTACGGCTTTTTTATAACCCTCATCTACAAGTTGTTTCGGTAAAGCATTTATGATTGCAATAATTAATCCTATTGAAATTGCTCCACCACCTAATGCCATACCAGTTACATTTTGTATTGCGCTTAACTCTTCGCCTGTGATTAAACCCTCACTTACCAAGAATCCTCCTACTAAACCTATTGCTATCAAAATTCCATTTGCTAATTTCTTCATAGTATTCCTCCTAATTTATATTTTTTTAGTTGTTCTGCGTTTTCTACTATTCTGCCATCTTCGCTTAATTCGTAATACGGAAATACTCGATACAATGCCGTGCTTATCGTTTCCGGTAATCCTTGCGTATATGTAAATGTACTATACGGTAACACGTTTACTGCGTGTGTGATAAATCCGTTTGTGATTGCTACTGCACAATATCCGTTTTCCTGTTTCTTAATCCAGTGATCTAACTTTGCTTGAGTTTCCTCGTATTGCGTAGTCATTCCACTTAATAAATCTTGTGTTTCTTT
>JBFFLJ010000121.1:0-1716 GCA_041554935.1 Candidatus Izemoplasma sp. | reverse complement strand
TCACAGGATTACGCATAATCAACGGTCGCAATGGTTTATTCGTTTCAATGCCTAGTCGCAAGAACAGTAAACCTGATGATGGCACAGAGCAATACAAAGCATACATAGACACAGCTTACCCAATCACAAAAGAATCACGAGATCAAATCATGGAATTAGTATTAGCGAAATACTACGATACCGAAATCAATCAAGAGTTCACAAGCCCAGAAGCGAAGCAAGTTTACGAGGATACGAAGAACCACGAAAAGATTGATGTGTCTAGTGAAGATTTGCCTTTCTGATGGGTGTATTTTCTAAACGATTTATAATATATATTAGTCTATATGCATTAAGTTGCGGAGTGTCGATGTTAATAGTAAATGTAACATTTGAATTTTATCTATTAATGATGATAGGTGCATTAGTATTAGGTGGATTAACGGCATATAATGAGAGAGGTGATTAAATGTATAACGAGATAATGGAAGAACAAGCAAAGTTAGAGCAAGCATTAAATCAATTAAAGAAACGAGGAATCGCATTAGCGGAAGCTGAACGAGAATATAAGATTGCATTACGCACCGAGATATTATTATTACGAGAAGAAGGTAAGGCAGCAACACTTGTACTTAATTTATGTTATGGCACACCAACAATCGCAAACCTACGAATGAAACGAGATATAGCGGAAGCGTTGTATAAGAGTGCATTAGAAGCTATAAACATTTACAAGATTAAAGTAAGGATAATGAGCAATCAATATGATAAGGAATGGGGTAACACTAAATGACAGCAAAAGAAATGTTTGAAGAATTAGGATTTAAAGAATATAAAACTCATACAGGATATAAAGCATATAAAAATAAAACTATTTATTTAATATTTAGATACAATAAAAATTATCATTACTATGAGAAAAATGGTGGAATAAGACATACATTAAGTATTATTCCTGATGATTTAAAAAAAGCAATCACACAACAAATGAAAGAACTCGGTTGGTTAGATGAATAAAGTTGATTCACGAGAATATGGCATAGCGTTAAAAGAATGGGAATACCGTTGTGCCATCTGCGGTAAGTATCCGGTAGAATTGCATCATATAATTTATCGTAGATACGGAAAAACGGTTAAGCGTAATCTAATTCCCTTATGTAAGACACATCACGATTTAGCACATTCAGATCAATCACGATACACCGATGTACTATTCAAATTAAACGAAACAAAGTACGGCAAAATCAATCGCAAAGAATTAAAAATAAAAGGAAAGTTCAGCCATATGAAATTTGGCAATTAGGAGGAGTTTATGTTTCAATCAGAATTATTAGCATTATTAGAACAAATAGAAACACATTATAAAAATAAATACCTAAGAGATAATGGTAAGCGTAATATTAAATATGTTACATTTAGATTAGATACAAGGGATATGAAGATATATTATTTATCATTTAGAGAGTGGTTTAATCCAAATGAAACAACATTTACATTAAATTGTGCAAATGATGTTATTAAAATGTATGAATGGTTAAATAAGGAGGAAAACAAATGAGATTAATATTTACAGCACCAATCGAATTAAGTAATGAGGAAACATTTTATTTCGCATTAATCAGCAATACGAACGATGAATATGGGTTAAGCCCTGAATCAATCAATCGCAAATTACAATTAGCAGGATTTAAAAAAGTGCCACATCGTACCATTCGTAAATGGAATGAACGCTGGAAT
>JBFFLJ010000120.1:0-1747 GCA_041554935.1 Candidatus Izemoplasma sp. | reverse complement strand
TATACACAGAAACAAATGGTAAATTAATTTTAGAAATGGTTGATGTATACGTTGATGAGGAATGGTTAATGACAACAGAGATAGAACACTCACTAGACACCGTAGAGTCATTATTAAAGGATTTAGAAAATGAATAAATACAAATGCAAAAAGAAATTTAGATCAATAGACAAAGACACCATTGTAACATTACATTTCTGCGGTAGCATAGTATATGTGATAAACGGAGATAAAGCGGAGGTTACGAATCAACGTGAGGCATTGAAACACTTTGATATGATTGAGTTTGCAAACAAGAAATGGAGTTGATTTATATATCTAATTCAACGGAAGGAGCGAGAGGACTTTAAATAGTCCTTTCGATAAAATTATAGGAGGATTTTATGGAAGAAAAGAAAGTAGAAGAAAAATTATTTTGGTTAGATGATCCAAAGATGTGGCGCAATATTCGCGGTGGTGCATTGGCTATTGTTTTATTAATTGCACCGTTAGCTTATTTTGGTATCATGGATAATTTTAATATTAACAATTTCTTGAATTATGAATTTGGTGGATTGATTATATTTATGACATTAATGAATTTATTATCAGTATTTGAAAGTAGATTAAGAGCGTTTGAAGATGAGTTAGACTTCGATGAATCTATTATTGAAATGGAATTTAAAATTGATGACAACGCAAAATTGATACGACCTAATTTAACACAAGGGATTAAAGTATTGTCAACTCACAATATCCAATTGCAAAAATCATATGATGAACAAAAGACAAATTTAGTTATTGAAAAAAAGAAAGCTCTAATAGATAAATTAAATATTAAACTAGCATATGCACGATTTGATAGAACTAAAAGATATTATAATTGGCGATTAATTAAAATCAATAAACAGATTGATAAGTTAAATAAAGTCTTATTACATGATAGAAGATTTAAACCTTATCGTTTTGATAGATTACTTACTGCAGAAAATATTAGTAAGTATAAACGAGTTGGAGATAAAGAAGTTAAATCTAATCCAAAGAAAATACCAATCGTTGGTGCTATTATTAAAATGCCTGTTAAAGGATTTACAATGTCATTAGGTGGAATGTTTATTATGTTATTCGTTGTCGATGATCCTGGCGCATTGTTCAAATTCTATTTATGGTTTATCATCATTATTAGTTTCACAATAATATCACAATACATAATCACACGATATAAAACAAAGACACAATATAAGAATAGTTTAACAATTAAAATTCATTTACAAGGTATTGTATTAAATGGCATAGAAGAATTAAATAAAGAACCACAAAAATTAATACCCATGATTGCAAAAGAAAAGGAATCCGTTTAGGACTCCTCTTTTTTTTATCTTGTTTTTTTAATAATGATTCCTGTTGTGCCTATCAATAACCCTGAAATAATATATAATAGTACAACCTTTGTGCTTCCTTTGTAGACCGTTAAATCCGTTGTAAATGCTTCTACATTATGATTAATCAAATCTATAATCTTATCTAACCATAACATACCCAATAACGCTGTAACTCCCATTAACGCACCTGCAAATAGAATTGATCCATAACCAAATGGATTGTCTTTAATCAAAGCCATTGTTTGTGAGAATATCCAAAATATTAATCCAATAGATAAAATACTGATTAATATAACTACAAATATTGGCATTGAATTTGTTGTGACTTCTACAACTTGCGTATTTGTTTTACTATATTTCCATAGTAAATAAACAATCGGTGCTAC
>JBFFLJ010000119.1:0-1871 GCA_041554935.1 Candidatus Izemoplasma sp. | reverse complement strand
GGAGTTATCTATTTATTTATGGATTGAAGTTCCTATATGGATTAGTATATTTATTCATAGACACGATAAATATGATATGCCACAATTACCAAGATATCACGATGAAATTATGAATACGATATATAATAACACATTAAGGAGATGATTAAATGAATGATAAAATAGAAAAGGAGTTAGATATGAAGTTTACTAACAAAGAAAAAAAGTTATTAATAGAAATTATTAAATATAAAATTGCATCATCTGGAATATGGTTTATTACACAACGTAGAAAACTACCATGTTTTCGCACTTTAACTGGTAGTATTGAAAGTGATAAAGAATATTTTGATAAGATGGAAAGAGAACATATGGAAGATATGGATAACCTTAATTCTTTATTAAAAAAATTGGAGAGTGAATAGATGAATGATAAAATAGAAAAGAAATTAAATGAGCGTATTAAGGAAATGCTATTATACACTGGATTTGCTGGTGCGGTTATATCTGTTATTGCGTATATGGTGATTACGGTGGTAATGATCGTTGGATTTAAAAGCGACTTACAAGCTGAAAATCAAATATTATTTGCGGTGCTAGGTGCGTGTACTGGACTAGTGATTACATTTGCATTACGAGGGCAAGGGATTGCATTTGCTAAACGAGAAGATGAATCAATCCAAGTTATGAAAGAGTATCACGAAGCATTGAATAAGCGCAAGAAAGAGAAAGATTTAAAAGATATTAACCACTATGTATTCTTTGCAACGATTAAAGATATAGTAGTGAAAGGTCTTACAGTTGGTGTATCAACATATTATGTGTTATATATCTTTATGCAAGGTAATGGCGATTGGTCATTAATAGGATTAGCATTCTCAAACTTACTAATGTTTAGTGGTTTCGGTCTAGTCGCATTAAGTAAAACATATGACAAATATATTGAAGAGCATATACCAGTCATACGAGAACGCACAAAGAAAATTATAGAAGAGAGAAAAGAGATTAAGCATATCATACAAATTGACAAGCCTAAACCGAACGGAGTTTGCATTGAGCCGATTGATGAAATACCGTTTACAGATTTAGATATTGATTATGATAAGTATAGTTGGAGGGAGGAAAAAGAATGAAAGATTTATTAAGATTTATCATATGCGTGACAGGTGGATTATCATACTTAATCGTGTATTATATATTCATATTATATAGTCCGTTGCTATGGATTGATATTGTATTATGCGTGATATTCTTTGCGATTATTAGCGGAGTTATATGGTTGATGATGAGGGGGATAGGTAATGACAATTAATCAATGGGAAGATTGTATATTCGTATTTGGATTTCCGTTTGCGATATTCATTGCGATAGTATTCGGTGTATTGATTGTATGGTATTTAAGAAGTATAAGAAATGATGCTAGATTGAATATAACGCATTATAAAAATAAGGTTAGAATTAAAGATAGGAGTATAAAATGAAAGAACTAGGTGATGTATTATTGATAATAGCGTGGATGACAGTTATAGCGTTTGGATTACCTTTTAACGGATGGTTAATTGCTTTAAGTATATTGTATTGGTTTTTGCCAAGTGATGAAAGCTTTTATAAAAAAGAAAAAGAGAGCGATTAGGCTCTCCTTTTTTTATACTTCTGTTCGTATTTTCTTGTAAGATAATGCTCGTAACTTAAATACATAAAATAATTATACATTCTATCACCCTACTTCATTATATACTATGCGTGATATTTTGTCTATGGTGTTGGTGCAACTTGTCGAGAATTAATATATTCCCAACATAAGCCTATGCCACCTACTACGAATCCGCTACCTAATATCCATAATAATATTGTAAGGCTACCGTTATATGTTTGTAAATCAAGCAAGAATT
>JBFFLJ010000118.1:0-1907 GCA_041554935.1 Candidatus Izemoplasma sp. | reverse complement strand
CAGAGTAGAAAAGAAACACGATTTGTTGATTAATATATCTCCAGGAACGACAAAGACAGCTTTGTGTTCGATCATGTTTCCTGCGTGGTGCTGGACGAAGTGGCCTTGGATGCGCTTCATCACATGCTCATATTCAAGCGACCTTTCTTTAGAGAGTGCTGAGTATTCAAGAGATGTGATTCAGTCTAATTTGTTCAAATCCGTGTATCCTGAACTTGTTATCAAACACGACAAACAAGCGAAAGGGAATTTCAAGATTGTTCAGTTGCAACCAAACGTGACAGGAAACAATCGCAAAGCAAAAAAAGAAGTAATAGGGGGAAACAGATATAGCACATCTGTTGGAGGAACACTTACAGGATTTCACGCTGACATTATTATATGGGATGATCCATTGAAGCCTGATGAAGCTGCATCCGCAAAACAATTAGAAGCAGTAAACAGATGGATAGATCAAACACTTCCAACTCGTAAAACAAATAAAGCTGCATCTGCTATTATCGGAATCATGCAGCGATTGAATCAAAATGACCCAAGCGGGCATTTACTCGAAAAAGAGAAAAAGAAATTACGACACGTATGTTTACCAGGAGAAGCAATTCATTTTAAGAAATTTATACGTCCAAAGAAATTAATCAAGAAGTACACAGAAGACGGATTATTTGATACAGCCAGAATGACACATGCTGTATTAGAGGAATTAGAAAGTGATTTAGGACAATACGGCTATGCAGGGCAGATAGGACAGAACCCTGCTCCTCCAGGAGGGGGAATGTTTAAAGTAGCAGGTTTCGGAATGACAGCACAAGTGCTGGACAGACGAACTATTACTAAGTCTGTTCGTTATTGGGATAAAGCAGGGTCAGCAGGAAAAGGAGCTTACACAGTAGGAATACTGATGCACCGCTTAACTAATAAAATGTTTCTTATAGAAGATGTGAAAAGAGGACAGTGGAGTTCTGATATGCGAGAAAAGATAATCAGACAAACAGCAATCACAGACGGAACAGATGTTGACGTTGTTATTGAGCAAGAGCCAGGATCAGGGGGAAAAGAGAGCGCAGAAGGCACAATACGCAATCTAGCAGGGTTCAGAGTTAAATCAGATCGTCCGACAGGAGACAAAGCAAAGAGAGCAGACCCTTACTCAGTACAAGTTAACAACGGTAACGTTATTTTAGTTGTTGCAGACTGGAATCGTGCGTATAAAGAAGAACACGAATTATTTCCGAACGGAACGTATAAAGATCAAGTTGATGGAAGCTCAGGAGCATTCAACTATTTAATTAAGAAGAAAAAAGTAAGACGGATAACTTAAAAGAATAAAGATCATGGCAAATAGTAAAAACAGTTCACCAAATGCGTATGAGTACGCAACCATTGATACATTACCGGGAGCAGCAGGGTATTGGACTAATCCTGTTTCAATAAGAAGAGGAAACAGTTTCTTAGGAGACATTCCTAATCTATACTTTAGTGTTCGAGAAGGTGTTGAGGATGGTGCTACTGCAAATATCCCAACTCTTCAATTTAAATGTGCAGGAGATCCCCAATGGACTGATTACAATACAACAGATGCTTTTGTTGTAGGAGATCGTTTGAAGATTGAAAGCAACGCTGCACACGTGCAATGGAGAGCAGGAGTTAAAGCAGCAGATTTTACTGTGGGAGATAGTATAATTGTAGGGTTTGATTGGTAAAATATAAATTATGCTAACACGATGTGTACATAAAGGGGTAACGAAAGTTGAACGTAAAGTTTTAGTTCGACTAGGAGCAAATTCGAGTGTAATAGTAACACTGATTGCACAATATTGGAACCAGGCAACCAACTTTGTTAACGGGTTGCTTGAAAACGATATTGCAGACGAAAATCATTTTACTCCGGTAAAAGCACCTTGCATAGT
>JBFFLJ010000117.1:0-1940 GCA_041554935.1 Candidatus Izemoplasma sp. | reverse complement strand
AGTTGAAGTCCATAATACAAAAATAAAAAGATGAGACTGTATTCCATAATGATTCCAAATATATTCGCAATCACAAATGATTTAACATTCATGAATTCACCTTCTTATACACAAGAACATCATCAATATATGTTTCTAAGACTTCAGTCTTCAATAACTCTAAAGCAGAAACTTTTGTGATGTCTTGATTGATAATAATGTAGTCATTAATATTGTTTGTTTCATCGTATGATAAATAATAAGAAGTTTCTGTATAACACATTATTGCTTCTTCAATAGAAAAAGCTTCTTCAATCAAAAATGGTGGTAAACCAGGATTTTTGATTGAACATCTTGTAATGGCGCTATACAGATTATAGAAAGGATTCAATGGTTCAACCGGTGAATCTGTTCCAAAACAAGTTATAACTCCTTTGTCATACATCGAATGAAAAAGATAAGAGTCGTTACTTCTTTCCCCAATTCTATCTTTGATAATCGCAATATCACTATTTAAGAATATTGGTTGAACTTGGGCAGCAATATTCAATTTTTTCATTCGATCGATTTGTGCTTGAGTTGCTAGTTGTGCATGGATGATCGAATGACGATGAGTCATTCGTTTGGTTTTTTTTAAGCTTGATTCTATCGCGTCGATAACTTGATCAATCATCCCATCACCAATTGCGTGAACAGCAACATCCATCTGATTAGAATCAGCAAGATATACCAAATCTTCTAGTTCCTCTTTTGAGAAAACTTTGATTCCTTGGGTTGAAGGATCATCGCTATAAGGTTTATTTAAATATGCGGTTCTTGCACCGAGACTACCGTCAGCCAGTAATTTTAAAGGTCCCATTTTAAATGAGCCATATGACTTATTAACATATCCTTTTGTTATAAAATCTTTGAGTAATGATATACTTGGTAGATTTACTTGTTGGTAAATTCGCACTTGAATTTTATGTTCGCTATATAGTTCTAAATAACAAGAAATGATTGTTTCATAATCAACACTAATGGTACTAAAATCATCACTGCCACAAGCAGTGATTCCAAGAGACAATAAATACTGATTTGCAGCAACCATATACTCTTTAATTCTATTCTTATCAGGCTTTGGAAAACAGTCATAAATTAGTTTTAAGGCGTTTTCAGTAAACAAACCAGTATTTATATCAAATGTTCCACCATCAACTTGTGGTGTTGATTTTGTCACACCACAGTAACTCATCATCGCATCATTGCAAACCAAGACATGCCCACACGTACGAATCGCAACAATGGGAATGTTTTTTGATACTTGATTGAGTAATGTTTTATCAAACATGGTGCCTTCCGACAAAAATGTTTGGTTCCAACCTCTCGCAATAATAAATGAACGGCTAGTTTCTTTTTGAAAGGTATCTAAAATATCAGCGAAAGATGAAGTCTCGCCAAGATCAATGTATTCAAGTAAGTTGATACCAATTCCTAAAAAATGCATATGAGAATCATAAAAAGATTTCATTTTATCCATAATAATCACCTATAACTATCTTAACAAAATATGCCATAAAAAGATATAAAAATAAGCGTATGGGTTGATCATACGCTTATAGCACTATTAATTGAAAATCTTGTATCCCTAGTGAAACTCTTAAAATTCAAATTCAGATAATTTCTTTCGTAATACTTCTTGTTCAAATATTAAATTTTCGTGTTGCTTACCTCTCTTATCAAACATTTCGATCAATTGTTCAACATAATCAAGATAAAACTGAATTTCATTTTTATCACTTGAATTACATATCTCATTGATATCCTTCATGTTATCCCCCCCTGAATATATACTAATTATAATATATATTATCGAGTGAAATAAATCAAGAAGTAGTAATTACTTTACAAAGGTAATATACGTAAAATTTAACGGTGATAATTATATTCATGTAAAATTAGCTAATTCAAATATAGAAGGT
>JBFFLJ010000116.1:0-1990 GCA_041554935.1 Candidatus Izemoplasma sp. | reverse complement strand
GGGATATATGGTACACAAGAAAGAGCATTAGAAGTATTAGATGAGATGCAATACGAGTTGTGTCAATCATATGAATTAAATATAACATACCAAATGCCAAAGGAGTGATTTGATGGGCGATTTTAAATTAAAAAGAGGTGTTAGCGTTACTTATAATGCTAATTACAAGAGTTATACATTTACTGGTGTTGACGCTAGTAAAATGAATAAATTAACAAGTAGAGCATTTGCTTGTATGCTAGGACACAATGTATATGAGAGTGCTGGAAAATCTATCTTAGAGCGATTTAAACTGATTGAAACGGAAGATATTGATGAATATTGGGGTATTCGTGGAGATATGGCTGAATTATTAGTCCTTGATTTTCTAAAAGACGCTTACAACCAGCAAGGAATTGAACTTGATTTGAAAACTTGGGATAAAGAGCAAGTGAGTTATGACAACTTCCGTAAGAATGAAAAATTCGGTGGATTGTTAGATATTGCTATCGCACACCCTGAAGAATATCGAGCAGTAGTTGAAGTTAAGAGCAAGTCACTTAAAGATTTGGATAAGATTACAGCAACTAGGGGTAGACCAGAAGAAGTGCAACAAGGGTTATTCCTAACTAAATTATCAAATGTTACCAAGTGTTTAATGGCTTATGTGTTCTTTACACCAGACCAAGAAGCAACGATCAAAGATTATATCACTGAAAAGAATGTCAATAAGCAACACTATCCAAGTAGGAACTTTGCTGAAATGCTGATAGCAAAAATGGGATTAACTCCAAAATCTTGTAAAATATCAATCTTCAAACACACCATAGACGCACCTACAAAGTTTGAGAACGATATGGAAACTGCTTATCAAAAGCTGATAGACTTTGGAAACACATGTTCAATAAATGCAAGTGAATTTAGAGTATCTGAAACTGATTACTTAGACGATTTGAGTGGCAACGGAAATTTGGGGTTGTTCTAAAATGAGAGAGATTAAATTTAGAGGTAGAAAAACTAAACAAGATTGGGATTACAACAATAGAGAATACATTGATGTTTGGTTATATGGTAGTTTGGTTGTAAATGGTGAGTCTTATGTAATATACGATATTGAAACTCCAACACAAGGATTTTTTGTTGATGAAAATACAGTAGGCCAATACACAGGATTAAAAGACAAGAACGGTGTTGAGATTTATGAGGGGGATATAGTAAAATATATTAATGTTGCATATGTCGAAGAACACGAAGAACAAACATCAACTGTATATTTTATAAATGGAACATTTATGAATGATGGATTATGTCTTGCAGATATGGAAACTATTGAAGTAATAGGAAACATACACGAAACGGAGTGACCTAGATGATTAACAAACTCCATAGATTACAAGAAATAAAAGCAAATGTTCGGTCTGAATACGCTGAAATGGATGTGCTTAAAAAGGAAATTGTTAAAGAAATGGTGGAATCAAAAACCAAAATAGTAGATATTGACAAGCACTTACAAGCAACATTAGTGTGGGTTGTTGAAAAGGACATAGATTATGAGAAACTTATGCGACTATATCCTGATATTTATATACTAGGTTTGAAACCAACATTCAGCACCAAACAAGCATTAAACAGCGTATCACCGAACTTGCTAAACAAAATAATCAAAGATTGCACCAAACAATCAGCACAATACAACCTGAAAGTAGGTAGGAAAAATGGCAAAACAAAAAGGTTGGAGTCAACCAATGATTAATTTAGTATTGAGCGTATTAACATTACCATTAAAGTTTTTAGTAATATTGTTAAAAGGTGGTAAAAGATGAAAAACGACCTAAAGAATAGTGCCATTGAACAAGTGAATCAGTTTGGTAAAATGCTCAAAATGGTTTCAGAAGATACTGTCAAATGCGACAATTATCAGCACTCACTTGAAACTAAGATTATCGACTTTTGCGAGATTTATGACATAAAAAATGAAGAATTATCGACCGTTTCGGTACAAAATGTTCCG
>JBFFLJ010000115.1:0-2038 GCA_041554935.1 Candidatus Izemoplasma sp. | reverse complement strand
TTATTATTAGAAGCAAAAAACATTGTGTTAGAAAACGTTACAAAGTCAGGTAATGCAAGTGAACTAGGATTAATTAGCGCAGAAGAAGCATATCAAACAGCACTTTCAGAACTATCAATTGATGAATTAACAATTGTAGAATTCAAAGTTAAATTAGAACAAGAAGACGGTGAAATGGTCTACGAAGTTGAGATTGAAACAGATTTAGAGAAATTTAAAATCTTAATCAACGCTACAGAAGGAACAGTGTTCATTGACTTAGATGAAGATGAAGACAATGACAACGATGATAACTTCCCAATAGAAGTATTAACAGAACAAGAATTACTTGACTTAATTGGTACTGAATTAGGTTTAGATATGACGTTAATCACCGATTTAGAAATTGAAAAAGAAATGGATAATGGCGTAGCATATTACGAAGTACAATTTGAATACAATGGTATCGAATATGAACTAGAAGTAGACGCTGTATCTGGAGTAATTTATACAAACTCAATGGATGAAGATGGATTTGATTATGAGTCTGAAACTGATGATGATTCAGAAGATGAAGAAGAACATACAGAGGATGAAACTGAATAAATAGAACTCCTTTCCTAGAATTGATAAGTCGATATCAGCCAGATATCGACTTCGATTCTTACATTGTGTATCTTTGGATATAACTCTCTATATATGATATAATTCCATTTAGGATATGCCCGAGAGTTGAGGTGTTTAGATGGGTTATGATTACAATAAAAAACTCTTATTTGTTGATGATAAGACAATTAAAAGAATTGCAAAATATGACAATGAAGAATTTGAAAAACTATATAACGAAACAAGTGGGGCAGTGTTTGGAATAGCTATGTCAATTTTAGCTAATCAAAGTGATGCAGATGATGTTGTTCAAGAAACATACATAAGCATTTATAACAATGCAAGTAATTATAGAGGTAAGGGAAAGGCAATGGCTTGGATATTTACTATTGCTAGAAATCATGCACTAATGAAGATTCGAGATAAGAAAACAAGAGCACACGTTGATCTAGATGAAGTATATGACATTGGCGTAGACAGTAATACTGAAGAACAAATGCATAAGGAACAACTTGTCGATGTTTTATTAAAAACACTTAAAGAAGATGAGAGACAAATCGTTGTCATGCACTCTATGTCGAATTTGAAACATAAAGACATAGCAAAAGTCTTGGATTTACCTTTATCAACGGTATTATCTAAGTATAAACGAGCCCTTTTAAAATTAAAGAATGTGATGGAGGTGAACGAATATGAAAGATAACAAAAATATTGAAAAAACAATATATGAACAGTTTAACCAAAGAAAACCAGAATTGTTTGATAAAATTTTGGAACTATGTCCAAAAATGGATCATGATAAGGAACGCAAATCTATCATTCTCAGAATTAAAGATATTGTCTTCACTAAAAGATTCTCCTATTCGTTTGTTTCTCTAAGCATATTGGTTATTATGGTATTCGTTATGCTCGGACAAGGCACTACAGTGACACCACAGGCATATTCAACAATCGCAATTGATGTTAACCCAAGTTTGTTATTAGAACTGGATGAAGATGACAAAGTAATCAAAGTAATCTCAAATAATGAGGATGCACAAATTATCATCGGAGATATGGATTTAATTGGAGTTGACTATAATGTCGCAATCAACGCATTAATTGGTTCAATGGTCCAAAATGGATATATCAGTGAACTGACAAACTCCGTATTATTATCAATCGCAAGTGGTGATCAGGTACATAAAGAAGAGTTAATGGCATTGCTTTCAGCCAAAGTAACGGAAGTATTAAATGCCAACAACATTAATGGATCAGTAATTACACAAGAATTTGATATTGATATTGAAGAAGAAGAACTAGCAGAATTACTTGGAATCTCAGAAGCAAAAGCGGAATTGATTCTAGATATCATTAAAGTAGATCCAAGAATGACAGTTGAAGAATTAGCAGCATTATCTATCAATGAATTGAATTTATTATTAGAAGCAAAAAACATTGTGTTAGAAAACGT
>JBFFLJ010000114.1:0-2052 GCA_041554935.1 Candidatus Izemoplasma sp. | reverse complement strand
GAGTATGATAAGAATGGCGATAGATTAGATAATGGTACAAGTGATATAGATAGCCTAGATAGCCTTGAATACAGTTGGCTAATGGAAATGGACTTCATACACGAAATGATAATGAAATAGGAGATGATGTAATTGAATGATCAAATGGCAAAAGATTTACAGAAGTTATTTATAGGTAGAGGATTCAATCCAGTAATAGGAACTATCTATCAACAACAAGAATATTGGTTATGTTGGTTTCGTGGAGATGTAGATGGATTCCATAACATACAAAAGAAAAATCTAGAGGGTGTAATGATACCTATTCATAAGCCTACATTACAAATGGCAAAGAAAGTAAGTGAGGACTTAACAAGTCTCTTATTCAATGAGAATGTATCCCTAATGATAAGTGGTAACGATAAAGCACAAGATGTGTTAGATACCGTGTTAGATGATAACAACTTTGAAGATGAAATGCCTAACTTTGTTGAGTTGACAATAGGCCCATATGGAACAGGTGTTATAGTCGAGTATAAATCAAATGATGAGACTAAAATGAATTACTTATTTGGAGATAGAGTAGTAATCATTGACTATGATAACACGACACCTAAAGCAATCGCATCAATACAACAATTCCAGAAAGATAAAAAGAAATACAATCATATTATGTATCATACATTCAAAGATGGTAAATACCGTATACAACACGAGATGTATTCAAGTAAGAATGCACAAGGGTTAGGTAATCCAGATGGACTAGGTGTATTGTTTGAAGAGAAAGAGCTTAAAGCAATGCGACATACTAGAGAAGAAGATAACGTTACAATCGTTGAGTACTATACAGAGTATGAGACAGACACACCACATTTCCAAATATTTAAACTACCAATCACAAATAACTATGATGTAAGAAGCCCAATGGGGATTAGCGTATATGCTAACTCAACTGGTACATTAGAGAATATAGATGAGAAGTATTACAGTTCACGTATGGATTCAATCAATAGCCGTAAGAAGATATTTGTTGATGATGATGCGAGTAAGACACATAAAACAAAAGATGCAAATGGTAATATAGTATTCAAAAAGTATTTCGATCAAGATGAAACGCAATACCAAGTATTAAAAGGATTATCCAACGAAGGTAATAAAGCGGTTGAGATATCAGCACCACTATATGATAGCGCACAACACGATAACGCAATACAATGGGAACTAAACTACTTATCAGATAAAGTCTTGTTAGGGCCTAACTATTACTCATATAAAGATGGTGTAGTAGGTTATCAAAACGAATTAAGCCTAGCATTGTCAAATGGTCCGTTAAGAAGAAATAGAAATCGCATACTAAAACGCTTATCAGTAGTGCTTATTAATATGATGAAGTCTGTTATGTACCTAGAGAAAGACAATGGAAACTATAAAGGTGGGCTTGAAGAACTAGAGTATAGCGTTCAATTTGATGATGATATATTCACAGATGATGCAACAGAGTTAGAGAAATTAAGACTTGATGCACAAGATGGAATCATACCAATGTATATGTATGTTATGAAAGCATATAAACTAAATGAAGAAGAAGCAAAGGAATTACTCGAAGAAGCCGAAAAAGAAGATGGCTATGATGAGCCAATAACTCCCATAGTGCCACCGGTGGAAGAGCAAGAAGAAGATGAAGTAGATGGCGAAGAGTAAGGTAGACCAAATAAACGATGCTTTCATTGAAGTATTAAGCAAGAACAAAGCAAAGCAATATACCGACTATATCAAAGAGATTAATAAAGAACTCATTAAGAACGTTGAGAATTTAACACCGGCAAAAGTTAAAGAGATAGTGCAAGGTGCTAAAATCAATGTAGATGATATAGCGTTACTATTCGTTATACAATCAGCAATATTGTTAATCTTACAAAAGGATAAACCGTTAAGCAAGTTAGATAATAGTTTATTGCCAATCGTTGCAATCGTTGGGATGTATTCATTAAAGCGCCCTAAACGATTTGTAGAGAAGATAGTTAAGATTAATAGTGGTAGAGGATTAAGCGCAAGAGAGAAGCGTGCAAGTGT
>JBFFLJ010000113.1:0-2141 GCA_041554935.1 Candidatus Izemoplasma sp. | reverse complement strand
GGTATAGGTGACCCAACAAGCCTAGCCATTATATTTAGTGAACAAGAGTTGGCTGAAATGCGACACGAAGTTAATGTAGATGATAACACAGTAGAAGTACAATACTATGTGGAGTATGATACAATCATCCCACACTTCCAAGTATTCAAGTTCCCTATATCAAACAACTATGATGTAAGAAGTCCGTTAGGGATTAGTCTATTTGCTAATTCAGATGGCACGTTAGAAAGTATAGATGAAAAGTATTACAGTTCACGAGTAGACAGTGAAAATAGCCGTAAGAGATTATTCGTAGATGATGAAGCAACTAAACTACATAAGACAGTGGTTGATGGAGTAGTCGAGTATAAGAAATACTTTGATCCTGCTGAAACACAATTCCAAACTCTTAAAGGTATGAATAGTGAAGGTAATAAAGCAATCGAGATATACGCACCTGATTACGATAGCGCACAACATGATACAGCAATACAAGCGGAGTTAAACTACTTATCATTGAAATGTATGTTAGGGCGTAACTATTACTCATTTGAGAATGGTGCAGTAGGGTATCAAAATGAATTGAATGTATCAATGTCAAATAGCGACACATTCCGTAATAGACAAAAGACACTTAATAGATTAAATTTCGTATTAGTTAATATGATGAAGTCTATACTATACTTAAAAAAAGAAATAGGAGAATATAGCGGTAGTCTTGAGTTGGAATATGAAGTACAATTCGATGATGATATATTAGAAGATAACGCAACGAAACTAGCACGATTAAGACAAGATGGCGAAGATGGTAAAATACCTAATTGGATGTATGTAGCAGAAGCATACAAACTAAATGAAGATGATGCCAAGAAGTTATATGCCGAAGCACAAGAAGAGAAGAACGCTAATGCAATGTCATTTATTAACGATGTAGAAGACAACGAAGATAAAGAGATAGAAGATGATGTAGATGGCAAAGAATCTTAATTTACAAGAACAGTTAAACAACGCATTTGTAGATTTAGTTAGTAAAGAACAAAACGAACAATATGCAAAGTATTTACGAAGTATAACAAGAGAGTTAATAGATAACATTGACAACCTTACCAATGATAAAATTAAATCAATCGTATCAAAGCAACAAGTCAACATAAAAGACACTGTATTACTATTTGCGATTTTAAGCGCAGTTACAAGTATACTCAACAATACACTCACAAAGAAGGAGAAAGTCGCTTACACACCGATTATAGCCCTTATGGGATTATATAGTGTAAAACGACCTAAAGTATTTGCTGAAAGAGTAAGTGAAATAGTAAAGACACCAAGCACACAGTTTAAGCAAGGAAGTAATTTAGTTAATAGTAAAAAATTAGTTAATGAGTTCTTTGTAAGGAACGAGGCTAGTATTAGTAATTCCATTCGAAAAACCACAAATAATATAATAAGAGCGAATAGGCGAAGAGCTAATACTCTCACTCGATCCATACGTAAAGATATAAAGGATTTGGTCAGTCAAAAGAAATCACCAAAACGTATCACAAAGTTATTAAAAGATAAGTATAGAGTAGATAAGAATGTGATAGAGCGTAACCTTAAAACTGAACTACACGCACAAGCGGAAGCGGTCAAGTTAGAAGTATCAAAAGGTCAAGGCGCTACACATAAAACTTGGAAGTCACAAGGGGATGGTAGAGTACGCAATACACCGTTCCATAATCATGTGATAGGTAAACGAGTTCCAATAGATAGCGAGTTTAGAGGTAAAGGTATGAAGGCAGATGTACCAGGAGATAATAGTCTACCACCCGAAGAACGAATACAATGTAGATGTTATCTTATTTATGATTAGTGGTCGCACACTATACACAAGGCGATATAATATGGCTACGCATACTCGTAGGTTTTTTTAATAATTTATGATTAAGTATTAGATACGGTGAGAAACCGTTAATAATAGTGGCTATGCACTCTCATAGGTTAAAACAAATACGAGTTGCAAGAACTTATCAAAACTTGGTATGGTCGGCTCACGACTACAAAGAAAAGGAGGTTATTATGTATGATTTAAAAAAAGTAATTGAAGCGAACACTAACGAAGGTGTAATTGATTTCGAGAAAGTAATGGCAACAGTTGATAATGATTATGTGAATCCTATTGT
>JBFFLJ010000112.1:0-2153 GCA_041554935.1 Candidatus Izemoplasma sp. | reverse complement strand
TCTG
Organism: Candidatus Izemoplasma sp.; assembly: GCA_041554935.1. GTDB lineage: Bacteria > Bacillota_I > Bacilli_A > Izemoplasmatales > Izemoplasmataceae > Izemoplasma. The sequence goes on along the minus strand of JBFFLJ010000112.1, from coordinate 2,149 downwards.
CTCTACCTTGTAAGATTGATTTCTTTTTACTAGAGCCTTTGATGCGTTTCATCTTTGGTAATTTCTCTCTTATTATATATGCGTACTTATTCGTTAATATTGCGTTATCAAATAACTGTATGAACATTAAATTTGCTGTATCTACATATACCGTGATAGGCAATCCGTATGTATCGTGTATCTCTTCACAGTAATTAAGTAGGTCAGTTATGTAGTCATTGATATTCTTAATTCCACCGCTTACTCCGTTCTTATGATAGTAGTTGCTAAACGTTTCCATACCTTTATATCCTTTAGTGAATCCCTTTGGCACGAATGTTGTTGCATCATTACCACCTATATCAACGCCCATTGTTATATCTATGTAGTTATGTGTTGCAGGTTTAACGTTCCTATCACGACTGAATTGCTTGTATACTGTTCCGCCTAGATTAGCAGGGTAGCCTAGATACTCACTCTTAAATTGTTCAGGGTCGTATTTAGCTAACATCTCTATCTCTTTTAGTAACGGCTTACCGAGAAACTTCTCTTGTTGCCATTCAGGTGCATCACAGTAATTAGTCTTCTTAACATATGCATCTTCTCGCTGTTCCATCTTCTCTTTAAACTCGTATGTCCAATCACTTAACTTCGGTGCGTTATTCCATTCATAAAAGCATATAAACCATTCTCCTGCTTCACGCATTACACTTGAACGTGCTGATACGATATATGATTCTTCCTTATACTCTGTTATCTCGAAGAACCACGCTATATTGATTGTGTTATGTGGTTTCGTTGGTCTATACCCTTTTAATTTATCCTTTTGCTTCATTTGTTGGAAGTGTATATAATTCCCTTGTGGTAGTTTAATCCATAGGTCATTCCCCATTGGATAGTGTATACCCGGTTTTAACTTAACTCCTAATGATTCATAAGCCCATATCAAGTCTCTAAATGTACTATTCTTATGGTCGCTGTAATCTTGCCTAAATACTATTACCTCTATTGTAGGATTAAGTAATGTCAGCTTGGCTATCTTGATTGCGTTCTTACTAGACTTATATGCTGCTCTACCACCATGATCGCATTGATGTGGTAGCATACTTGCAAAGTGTTCTAAATGCGGTACGGCTATAATATCGCTTATGTTAATTCTCGGCATAAGGCTTCTCTATTCCGTGTTCCTTGTAATACTTTGCTGCTTCACTTGTATTGTCTACTATTACTATATTGCTGAACGCATCAGGATTGTCTAACCTTGCTTCCAGTTCTTTCTCTTTCAATGCTAGTGTTCTCTCTTTTAATGCTAACTCTTGCTTGCTTAATTCATATCGCTTTAATGACATTGTCTTGTCTACTGTATTACCTAGTAAACTTATTAGACTTCTTATTCCATTATTGCTAAATTCGGTCTGTAAATTTTCTTTATTAAATAGACCTACAATGTTGTTTGCTATCTCACTATATTTGGTAGATTGTATTAGGTCTATGATTTCTAGGTTACTTTGTTTATGGATTTGTTCAATTTTGTTCATTAAATCTCCGTACTGTTCAATATTAGCTTCATCTGCTAAATGCTTCCTAACTGTATTAGGCGCTTTGTTAAGCCGTTCACCTATAACATTAGGGGTTAATCCTTCTGCGTGCAAAATAAACATTTTACGTATTATATCTTCTGATGTTGATGCTCTCCCTCTGCCCATGCCTAACACCTCCTTTTATACTTGTAGAGCCAAGTCACCTATGTTTAGCTCATAGCAGCGTTGTACTCCCTCTCTTTAATTATAAACGATAAATGCAAATAAAGTCAACCCATCAGGTCAACGCTTGACCAAATAAAAAGAACACCATCTCTAGTGTCCTTAAATGAGCGATATTATATTTTATTCCTTTTCGTACTCTACTGTATAGATTTTAATAATTTCTCCATACTCAACCAAATCATAATCATCTAATGAAGTTGTATTTAACCATCCATTAAACATTTCTCTTGGTGTATTTACTTTTCTTTCGTGAAATTCTTTCTTACTTTGTTGTATTGCAACTTGTGCTTTTCCATAATCAATATCATCCCAACAAGTATGATTTGATAATAGGTATGCACTTCCATCTCTAGTTTTACATCTTAATTCAATCGTTTTCATCTTATCCATCCTTTTCTATCTAT
>JBFFLJ010000111.1:0-2204 GCA_041554935.1 Candidatus Izemoplasma sp. | reverse complement strand
GAACTCAAAGCATAAAAAAAGACCTTTAAATAGGTCTTTTTATTTTTTCTAATTTCTTTTTTGTTTCTTCACTTAATTCATATACAAGTGGAAGATTTTTTAATCTTTCTTTTTCTCTAAGTCGATTTGTTCGAGCAATTACAGCTGGAATGTGTTTCTCAATGTAGTTCTCGTACATCTTAGCAAGTGAAGCTAATCCGAATCCAGTAAACAATCCTATATTAGAAATTGCTAACCATAACAACGCCCAGTTTCCGCTACCCTCGATAAAGATATATACGATTAAGTAAGTTGATAACGCTACTGATACACCTTTGAAAAGTATATTTCTTACGGTGGCCCAGAAGAAGTACCAACCAATCATATGAGGTTCTTTTTTAGTATTGCTCTTATTTACTTCGGTAGTATAGTTTTTCATAATATCTTGTACTTCAGGGTTTTGTTTTGCGTAGATCACCCCTTGTTGCATAAGTAATGTTGCAATCAAGACACCTACAACAGCACCTAGTACCGAGAATAAGATTTGATTTTGAATAGTTAAGTTTGCTGAAACACCTTTTATCATAACAAATGTGGCTACTAGATATGAGACTGCACTAATAACAGCACCAATAAATCCTGAATATAACAATATTCTGCGGATATTTTTGTTAAGAATGTCCTTGTTTTCCTTCTTTTTTTTGCGTAAATGCTCTAATTTCTCTAAGTCAACATCAGTATTGTCTAGTGCATTTTCAATATATTCATCGCTTTTACCCATTTATTTCAACTCCCAATGTTTACAATTTGTCTTTGGCATAAGAATACCTTTTGTCCTATATCCAAAGTGCATTTTTTCATTTTTAACTTCATTTTCGGTAAATGTTACTCCACTAATTTCTTTGATTTCGCAATATCTTCTAAAATCAATATTCGTGTAATTTTTTTTCGTTTTACCTTCGTGTTTACAAGTCATACAAGATTTGTTTTTAGGATTCTTCCAACAACCATTTTCGTGTATTCTCATTCCACCTAAGTCTTTTGGTCTACTACCACACTTAAATTCACATAAATATCTCTTTATTTCTCTAGGCATTTTGTTACGCCCTCTCTTTTTTCATTTCTTCTTTCAAACTTTCTTCATATTCGTGCCAGTCGGTAAGGACTTCTTTAAAGAATAAGTCGAGCATTAAGTAAGGGAAAGTGCCATCTTTTGTACCTTTTTCAATTTTCTCAATGTATTTTAGTGCTTTTTTAACATTTGGTTCACTTTTTTTGATTTCATCAATAGCCATGAGATAATTTTGTTTAGTTCCTGCATATTGTCTATCAAATTGCCCTAATTGAGCGGATAGCATTTCGACAACTATTTGATCATCAGCATATTTTTCAAGTCTATCCACAAACTCTTTTCTAACATTAGTGATTCTTTCGATTTCATTTTCTTTTTCTTTGATAGCAGGATTGACACCCATTAATCTTCTTGTAAGACCACGTTTCAGTAAACCTAATTGTTCTTTTCTAGTAAATTTCATTATTTAATTTCTCCTTTTTCAATGTAGTTTTTAATAAATGTGCTAATAATTAATTTGTTTGTTTTGATAAAATTTCGGTGCGGTTTGATAGTATTTGACATTTTCAATGTACGAAACTCGTTGATATGAACATAATAATTTGCTCGTAGTATTTCAATTTCAAATGATTCTTGGTATGCTCGGAAAATGTCTTTTTCGATAAGTTCGCTAAATGGTTCAATGTCTTTTAGTTTTGCAATCATATCTAATATTCTACGGAGTATAGTGTAATTGTACTTAAAATCTTCTCTAATCCAAAATTGCAAGTTCTCAACAACATTTTCTCTATTGACATTATACGTTATTTCAACCGTAGGTGCAAAGTCTAAAGCAAATATACTAATTGTTTTACGTTCAATCATCTAACCAACCCAATTCTTTCATTTGTTGTGTGATTGCTTTGTGTTCCTCTAATGATGTTGTTTCATAATATTTTTGGCTATATATTAACGGTCTATTTATTAATCTTGTAAATGTTGTTTTTCTATAATACTTTTCTTTATTGAAAAAATGTATCCTATCTACTTTTTCAACAGCATTAGTAACCACTATTCTAAACAAAGATTTAATGTGACCATTTCGTTCACTAAATAATATCATCTTCGGTGGATAGTATCCTAATTCTTCAAACATTTCTTTTGCTGATTTATT
>JBFFLJ010000110.1:0-2237 GCA_041554935.1 Candidatus Izemoplasma sp. | reverse complement strand
TTAGATAATAGTTTATTGCCAATCGTTGCAATCGTTGGGATGTATTCATTAAAGCGACCTAAACGATTTGTAGAGAAGATAGTTAAGATTAATAGTGGTAGAGGATTAAGCGCAAGAGAGAAGCGTGCAAGTGTTATACTAAATGATTTTAAGCGTGATAGTGAGAGAATATTGAAAGAAACTAGGAAACTTGCTAGAGACCAGTTAGATACAAGCATACTAAAATCAAAGCGAAGTAAACGAATGGTAGCAGATTTAAGAGAAGGTATCAAAGAGAACAAGTCTATTGCTAAAATCAAGAAAGATATGGTAAGCAAATATAACAACTTATCCAACGTAGAACGTACATTAGATACTGAACTACATTCACAAGGAGAGTTTGTACGATTAAAGCACAGCCAAGCATTAGGCTATACACATAAAGTATGGAACACACAACGAGATAGTAAAGTAAGAAATACAAAATTTCATACAAATGTTGAGAATAAACGAGTACCGATAGATAGTGACTTTAGACAAGCAGGATTAAAAGCATCACAACCGGGCGATGTAAGATTACCGCCTAGCGATAGAATACGTTGTAGATGTTATTTAACATTTGAGTAGCAACAAGGAAACAACATTATAAAAGTGGCTAACACTATAACTAGGATATCATCTATGATTAAATAGAGGTTGCGAGATAACCAAAACTCGGTAAAGTCCGCTCTGGACTTAAATAGGAGGATTAATATGTATGATTTAAAAGCTATAATCGAGGCAAACACCACAGATGGCGTAATCGATTATGACAAAGTAATGGCGAATGTAGATAGTGATTATGTAAATCCTATCGTAGCGAAAAAAACGGATAAGAGCAAACTATTGCCAGAAGCCGTTGCGGAAGTAGTAAAAGGTTTAGGCATTGATGGAGAGAGCATTGAAGACTTGAAATCATATGTAAAAACGATAAGTGATACTGCAACAGATAAAGATAAAGCGTTGTTGGCTATTACAAAAGAACGTGATGAGTTAAAAACTAATTACGAAACAGAATTAGAAACAAGAACTAAATTAGAAAATGAAACAAAGTTAAGCAAACAAATGGGAACGATTAAATCACTAGGAGTAAATGATCCAGATGAATTAGAGTTCTTACATTTCAAGTTTAATAAACAAGTAACAGAAGAGAAAGACTTTGATTCAGTAGTAGCAGAGTATGCCAAAGATAATGGAGTGAAAACTACTATTAAATATGTCAAAGATGACTTTAGCGGTGGCGGAGGAAATACTGTCGATATAGGTGCAGCATTCAAAGCCAAAAGAGAAGCGCAAGGTTATAAAACAAAATAAAAGGAGTGAATTAAATGAGTGCAATTTTACCACGTAAGGTTACCGGTTATTCCGACATATCGGAGCAGGTATTATATGAACAATCGATTATTAGAAGCATATCAAATTTAGATGTACAAGGTAGTCCAGGAACAACAGCAGTAAGTGTATTTGTAAATGTATTAGCAACAGTAGCATCTTATGTACCGGGAACCGGAGTATCAAAAACACAAGATACATCAGCATATGTAGTATTAGCAAACTTAAAAGAAATCGCAGTAAATGAGATTTTAGATGGTTATACAGTAGAAACAGCACCGGCAGATATTATCGCATCACGTTTTGAGGGTGCAGTAGGTGGAATCGCAGAATCTATTGATACAGTATGTTTAGCAGATATCGTAACAAATGGTACAGAATTAGTAGCAGCAGCAGGTGCAACACCAACCGCACTATTAATGTATACTAAAATATTAGCATTAAAAGAAGCGTTAGATAATGCAAAAGCACCACGTATGGGAAGAAGTTTAATTATGGACCCTACTCGTGAAGCATTGTTATTAGATACAGCATCAAAATTAGTATTGAACACAGATCGTGGAGACAAAATCTTAATGGATGGTTGGATTGGTAAAGTAGCAGGATTCGATGTATACTCAACTACTTTAATTCCAGCTGCAAACAATATGATTGCAATGCAAAAACGTGGATTCGCATTTAAAGATAATTGGAAAATTGAACCAAGATTACAAAGTTTAGATGGTTCTGGAACATTTATTGGGGATTCAGCAATTCAAGCTCGTTACGCATATAACTATGGTGTAGTAAGAGCGACATTAATTCAAACAGATAACGGTAGAGCATAATAGAATAAATTAAATAGCCTCATCATATTGGTGGGGCTTATTTTTTTAAAAGGAGTGATT
>JBFFLJ010000109.1:0-2244 GCA_041554935.1 Candidatus Izemoplasma sp. | reverse complement strand
GTTAGTGAAGATGTAACAAGTCTATTATTCAATGAAAAAGTAGAGTTACTAATCAATAACAAAACAGCACAAGAAGTATTAGACAATGTATTATTAGAAAACAATTTCTATGAAGAAATGGCAAACTTTATTGAACTAACATGTGTATTTGGAACAGGTGTGATAGTTGAGTATAAAGCGGATGATAAAACAAAAGTAAACTACTTATTTGGGGATAGAGTATTTGTTATTGATTATGATAACACCACAGCAAAGGCAATAGCAGTAGTACAACAATTCCAAAAGGATAATAAAAAGTTTAATCATATTATGTATCATACATTTAAAGATAATAAATATAAAGTACGCCATGAAATGTATTCAAGTAAAAATGCACAAGGATTAGGTAATCCAGATGCGTTAAGCGTTCTATTTGATGAATCTGAATTAAATAAAATGAGACATACTCGTAAAGAGGGTAATACAGAGATAGTAGAATACTATGTAGAGTACGAAACAGACACGCCACATTTTCAACTATTCAAACTTGGTATATCAAATAACTATGATGTAAGAAGTCCATTAGGTATTAGTCTATATGCAAATAGTACAGATACCTTAGAAAGTATAGATGAAAAGTATTATAGTTCTAAGATGGATTCTATTAATAGCCGTAAACGATTATTTGTAGATGAAGAAGCAACAAAATTACAAAAGGTAAAAGGTGGAGATGGAAGTTTAACATACCGCAAATACTTTGATCAAGATGAGACACAGTTCCAAGTATTAAAAGATATGAGTTCACAAGGTAATAAAGCAGTAGAAGCTTATGCACCTGTATATGATAGCGCACAACACGATAACACTATTCAAACGGAGTTAAACTATTTAAGTGATAAATGTATGTTAGGCGGTAATTACTATTCATATAAAGATGGTGTAGTAGGTTATCAAAATGAATTAAGTTTATCATTAAGTAATGCACCAATGAGAAGAAATAGAAATAAAAACATAAATAGATTAAAGATAGTATTAATCTCACTAATGAAGTCAATACTATACTTAGAGAAAGATAATGGAAATTATACAGGTAATTTAGATTTAGAATATGATGTACACTTCGATGATGATATATTTACAGATGATAAGAGTGTATTAGAACAATTAAGACTAGATGCACAAGATGGGTTAATACCAGAATATATGTATATAATGAAAGCATATGGACTAAATAAAGATGAAGCAATAGCATTATTAGAAGAAGCGGATGATTTTGTCGAAAATGAAGAGCCCTTTGTTGAGCCATTAAATGAGGATGTACCACCGGCCGAAGACCAAGATGAAGAAGAGGAAGATGAAGAATAAAATAGACCAAATAAATGATGCTTTCATTGAGGTATTAACAAAAGAAAATGCACGAAAGTATAGCGAATATATCAAAGCGATTAATCGTGAGATGATAGAGAACGTAGATTCACTAACACCAGCAAAGGTTAAAGAGATAGTGAAGAGTGTTGAATTTAACGTAGATGACATAGCATTACTATTTGTGATACAGAATGCAATTATATTAATCTTACAAAAGGATAGGCCTAAATCAAAGATGGATAAATCATTGTTACCGATAATAGCAGTAATGGGATTATATTCATTAAAGAAACCTAAACGATTTGTAGAGAAAATAGTTAAGATTAATAAAGGCATAGGATTAAATGATGCAGAGAAACGAGTTAAAGTTATCCTAGATGAATTTAATAAAGATAATGCAAAGATACTCAAAGATACACGCAAGATAGCACGAGATCAATTTGATGAATCAATATTAAAATCAAAACGCAGCAAACGTATGGTAAAAGATTTAAGAGAAGGAATCAAAGAGAATAAATCAATTGCAAAGATAAAGCGAGCAATGGTACGCAAGTATAACAAACTATCCAATGTAGAGCGTACATTAGATACAGAACTACATTCACAAGGGGAGTTTGTACGATTAAAGCATAGTCAAGCAATGGGATATACACATAAGATTTGGCGTACACAAGGAGATAATAGAGTGCGTGATACCCACTTCCATACAAATGTAACAAATAAACGAGTACCAATAGATAGTGATTTCAGACAAGCAGGATTGAAAGCATCACAACCAGGTGATACAAGATTACCACCAAGCGATAGAATACGTTGTAGATGTTATTTAACATTTGATTAAAGCAACAAAGGAGTACAAAATAGAGCCTCGAAAGGGCAAAAATAAAAATGATGGGC
>JBFFLJ010000108.1:0-2269 GCA_041554935.1 Candidatus Izemoplasma sp. | reverse complement strand
TACTAATGTGCCATTGTTTCCTATCGCATTCCATATTATCACAAAACCAAGTTTTGCTAGTGTGTCGTGTCATATCCGCTCCGCATTGTGGGCATACCTTGATTGGTTCAGCGAATGGGATTGGTTCTAATGTATTCTTTCCAACAAATTGAATATCTGGATTTTTTACATCAATCATTTCTTCTAATTCATCTTTCGGTGTTTTTGATATTGGATAAAATGTTCCACCGTTATCTAAACTAAATTGTAGTTCCATCACTTGCCACTTCTCTAACTCCTCACGTTGCTGTGCGATAACTTCGTTTGATAATTTGATATGTTCCTCTTTTACTTTGATTATTTCTTTAAGTACATCACATCTATTGTGTAATGCTTTTGCTTCCTTGCGCTTGTCGTTCCACATTAACACCATTACTGGACTAATGCACGCTAACCATAATATTACTATGTATACGTATATCATTTATTTTCCTCCTTCAATAATTTTTCCATTTCCTTTAAATATGTTTTGCTAACCAAATGAGGTCTAATAATGTGTGGTGCTTTTGGCTTACAATTTTCACAATATTCTAATCTTTCAAAATGATAATCTTTGGCTGCGCCACCACAACATTCACAATCTAAATCATATCTATAATATTTGATATGTAATATGTCTTCTTTACCACATATATCACATTTTCCATATGGTACACTTCCGCCCATCTAACCCATCTCCTAACTTTTACGCTTGTTATGTTCATTTGTTTACCTCCTTGATTAGTTTCTTTAATCTCTCTATCTCACTTAATTGTTTTCTATTTATTTCATATAGATTTGTATTTTCTTCAATCCAATTATCACGCTCTTTGTGTAAAATAGATATCTTACTTGCTTGTGCTATAAGTTCTTGTTGGATTGCATTTGCATTATCGTTTTCTCTTTTAGCAGGACTGATACCTCTTTTGTCATCATCTCTTAATTGTGGGTTAGGTTGTTCTAACGCTTTTTTTATTTTTTCATATAGCGGGTGATACCATTTGATACATATTGATTTATCATTTTCTACTTTTTGTCTTATTTCTTCTAAAATCTCTTTATACATTTTTTCCCTCCCCTAATAAAAATAATGTTGAATATTTTTATTAATCAAATATTCTTTAATTTGACTATCTAATGTGAATGACATATCCCAAAGATTAACACAATATGCGCTACCATCATTAAAATAATCAAACCTATATTTTTCATCTTCCAATGTTATTTCAATTTCAAATGTTGGCAATTCCGGTTCACTACTTTGTTTAACTCTTTTTGTTGAAGATGCTAAAACATTAATACCTTTATTTTCTAAAAATTTAACTAATTCTTTTCTTATAATCTTTTTACTCATTTTATCTCTCCTTCTTAAACCCATATTGAGGCTCTAGTCCTTTTTCATCTCGGTAGACTATTTTATATCGTTCCCCATTTAATAACCGTATAAACTCTTCTATGCGATACTGTGTTGCTACGTACACTACATTGTGCTTGTGAAATTGTTTCAGTAGTGCGTGGAATGTGTTTTTATATTGTTGTGCCATTAGATATCCCACTTTAATTGTAGACTATTTAATCGCTTGATTCCTATATCACAATATTTTTGTTCTTTCTCTATACATATATTTTTTATACCTAATTGCTCACACGCTATTGCTGTCGTAAAACTACCAGCAAAACAATCCATTACTATCCCTTTATCTTTGTTGTAATCTTGCAATATTTGTGCAAATAATGCTACTGGCTTTTGTGTTGGATGATATCTTTCTTTCTCACTTGTCAAAAAACCTTGTTGTACTAGTGTATATTTTTTAACTATCTTTTTATTTATATTAGTCCAAGCAAGTTCACAATCACTAAATGGATTATCAAATGCTATGTTGCTTACTTTATCCCATACAATCCAATGACCGTTCACTGGTAATTTATCTGCAAAATAATTACCACCAAATATTATAACCTCTTTCCCAACTCTTAATATCTGTTTAAAGTCATCAGCAGTAGGTGTATACGAATCCCAATCATCATCATATTTTTTTGCTGTATCACTGCTTGAACCAAATCCACCAACTCCTTTTGATGCACCTATACCATATGGTGGGTCAGTTAATATCAAATCTATTGATTTATCTTTCATAGTGCGTAACACATCTAAACAATCTGCGTTATATATTGTAGTTAATTCGTTGCTGTAATATGGTTTCATTAGAAGGGCAAATCATCTTCCGCAACATCAATGCTAGGGCGTTCC
>JBFFLJ010000107.1:0-2292 GCA_041554935.1 Candidatus Izemoplasma sp. | reverse complement strand
CCGTGAGAAATTAGATAACGTGCAAAGACAAGTTGATTTAATTGAAGCGAGTGCATACAGTGTTGCGAATTACGTTACATTATTAGATACAGTCACAGCAACAAACACGACAACTGATGTAGGTACAGCAGTAGCAATTAACTTACTTGGTAGCGTTGATGATTATGATGAGTTGAAAGTATGGGTAGGAGATTCAAGCGGAGATGCGGATTACGTTCAAACTTTGACTTCGCCTATTACGTTAGCGGATGGGGCTATAATTGAATGGACTCAAAGCAAGATAGGGAACACATCAAAGATTAGTAAATCATTCTTATTATATCGAGTAGATGCAACAACATTGAAAGCATATGTAAGTGAAAGTTTTACACAAACTTATTCAACGGGTGTCGTTACGCCAACAACCGATATATTATATATTCATAAGATAATAGGCGTTAAGTACTAAATAGATAATGAAACAGTTTGAAATATATTCTATTTATATAACTAAACTAATAAGATAATAATATTTAGATAGTTAAACAAGGAGATGAAATTATGAAGAAATCAATCACACAAAAATACATTGACAAGTGTGGTGAAGTAGTACAATTAGAAAACGAAGTAAAGGAGTGGAAGTTAGATTATGAAATGTTAGCGGAACAATTAAACGCACAAGTTATAACTAACCAAGAACTAGAAGAATCATTGAATAAATTATATAGAGAGGGTGCGTTATTCTATTTCGAACAAGATTATATTGTAAGCGTTGCACAAGTTCAACCTTATCACAATAGAACATTCTTGCAAGATGTAGATGTGGCATTGATCAATTCAGCTTTGTATCAGCGTACCCCATTCTTATATATAGAAAATGGCACAATCAAAACAAACGAAGAACAATATAAAATTTATAGGAGGAATTTAGTAATATGAGTAAAACGAGAATAACGAATTTAGTATTAGGGTTAATCGCAATAATTGGTGGTTATCTAGTATCAGAACAAATCATATCACAAGAAAGTTTAATAGAGATTCAAGGTGTAGTTGGGTTAGCATTAGGTGGTGGGTCTATTACATTACTTACCGTGCTAGGGTTAATCAAACTTATTCCACAGGAAATGGCAATTAAGATTGTTGAGAAAGTGGGAGTAGAAAAAGTTAATGGTGTATTCGATAAAGTAGATAACGCACTAGATGAGATTGCTAATTTACAAGATTTAGTAGCAGAGTTGAAAGCACAATTAGATTTAGAACGACAAGCGAAAAAAGAAATAGGTGCATATGATGGAGTATCACAAGACTTAAAAGATAAGTTGTAGGTGATAGTATGAAATTTATTTATAAATGGATTCCACGCTTATATATGCTATCAACATTCTTTTGGTCGATTGGTTATCTAATTTGGAAGTACAGTAAAAAAATAGTTATAGATGAAACTGTGAATACAATGCCAATCCCCATTCTAATTATATTAGTTGTGTTGATATTAATATTAACAGTAGGCGGAAGCGTTATGCTATTACTCACATGGTGGGAAAAAATCAAAGCCGATAAACTATCATTCTATACACTCGCACCAATAAGCGTGTTAATGCTAGGCACAATCGTGTTAGGTAAGTTAGGTATAGGGAAAGTTTATGCACTAATAGAAATGAGTGTAGTGCAATTCTTGCTTGATTTACAAACATATAACGGTAGCCTTACAATATTATTATGGATATTAGGTAGCGGATTCGTAGTAGGTGGCATAGGCTTATGTTGGGAATATATTAATTCTCGACAAACGGTTGCAACTCCGTAAATAGTGTAGTATAATAAAGTTAGATAAGAGTTGATTAGATTAGAAAAGAGGAGAAATGATAAGATATGAATTATTATGTAGTAATTAAATCAAACGGAACAAAATATTATATGTATGATGTTCCTCACCAAGAAATATATGTACCACCTTTTGAAAACGTTAATGAATTAGAAAATCATATTGAAACTTTATTTTATAATATAAAAAAAGATGAATCATTAGTAAGTGTTAAGTCTGTCCATGGGGAAATACTTATTGCACATTTTGGTTGAGGTAAGTTATGTTTTCTAATTCGGTGAAGTAAAGCTAGAGCTAATCCACCTCCAACTGAATCTCCTAAAATAATTATTTTTTCTGCAGGAATTGATTGTTCTTCTAACAACCATTTATAAGCAGAATAAGCATCATCCAAAGCAGCAGGATAAGGGTGCTCAGGAACAAGTCGATAACTAATACTATAGACTTGAACTTGGAATTTTTTACATAAAGACGAAGCGAATGCTCTG
>JBFFLJ010000106.1:0-2307 GCA_041554935.1 Candidatus Izemoplasma sp. | reverse complement strand
CGCTTCATTTGAAGCATACCTACAAGCAAATGATGTTAAGTTTATTTATGAATTAGATACATATAAAGACCGTAGCGAAGTTAATAGTAACGAGATGCCTATTGAGGGTACTATCTTATTCAATGATGGTGGTACACTTGAGTCATTCGGTGGCGGTGTTGTTGGCCAAATGGATATTGATAGCGGTGAAGGTCAAAAAGATAGATTTGCTATGATTTATGATACTGCTAAAAAACAACAAGAAGAAATTAACGAACAGAGAGAAAGCATTGATAATTTACTTACTCGTATGAATGTTGCAGAAGATGATATTTTATATATTAATCCTGCACCTAGTAATCATACAAGTGGTGACTCATACACATATCGTTCAACTATTGAAGATAAAACAGTAGTACAATTATGGTTTGAATATGTTGTTAATGGTACATTCCATAAAGCGGAAGCAGTTATTAATAATGGTGCAATAGAAATATACAAAGCACCTATGGAAGGTTCAAGCACAACTGAAACTGAATTATATGTTAGTTCAACTGTATCAAGTCTAACTGCGGTAACATTAGGACAACCATATACATTATTACATACTAATGCAGCATCACCAGCAATAGCAACAGCGATTATTAAAGTTTATGCAATAGTGAAGAAAGGGGGATTTAACTTATGATGAAGAAAAATTATTCATTTGAATTAGAAAACGGTGAATGGGTAGAATCTAAACCTATGGAAGAAGTAGCTATCCCTTATGAACAAAAATTAAAATTTGACATTGATGAGATTAAGATTAAACAAATGGACTTGCAAACTTATCTATCAAATACGGATAAGAAAGTTACAAAGTATCGAGATCAATTAGAATTAGTCGAATTAGGAATCATCGATCAAACTGAATTAAGCGAAGAAGATTACACAGCATTAATTATCGAGCGACAAAATAAACGTAATTTACATAAAGTTTACAATCAACAAATTTATGACCTTGAAAATCCTATTGTTAATACGGAAGAAGCAACTCCTTATGAAGATTTATAGATTAGGATTAGTAATAATTATGGTGTTAGGGTTGGTTGGATTCACAGCCGACTCTCCACCAAAGATTGAGCTAGAACAAATAACTGATTATGTTGAGTGTAATGGAACTGAATTTACACAATGCACATATTTATAAAGGAGGATTAAACAATGGATAAAGGAAAACAAGATAGAGCAATTAAGAGAGCAACACAAGGTCAAGTTTATACCAAACAAGCAGATGGTAATGTTAAGTTTGTTGAGATAGATAACATGATTATCAAAACAAAAAAATGTGATATTACATTACGCACATATTTCAATGAGATAGACAAGCGACACAATGATTTAATCGAACAATATACGGCTCTAATCAATTCTTTACAAGATGCACAATTCGTATTCCCAGATAAACAATATATTGTTGTAGGCTTAAAAAATGGGTATATATGCAAAGGTAATGATTATGTGGTAGAATTAACCGTAGAGTTAGAAGAAGTATATAAAGGATATTGTAAAATTGATAATCATAAAATTGTTATTGATGAACAAAGAAAAAAATTGTATTTAGACACATTCAAAGGAGGAGTATAGTATGAATCAAGAATTTTGGGTAGCAGCGTATGCGGTAGTTTATGCTTTACAATTATTCATTCAAAATGGTAGAACAGTTAAGAAACTTATCACAACTAAATCAGATTTAAAAAGTTGGGTATTAGGTGAACTGAAAAATATATTGAGTGAAATGGGTAATGTATGGGCTGAATTAAAACAACTAAAAGCCGTTAATACAATTATCATTACGGAGTTGATTGATAGTTACCAAGCAAGATTAGAGATTACTAACGATGAAGCAGAACAGTTAGAACTTCTTGCCAAGATCAAAAAGTATAGCGAATTATTAAAATGAAAAAAGCATTAACAATTACTTACTTACTTTGTATGTTCTTAATACCACTAGGCATATTATATTTCAATACTGATAAATACCTGGTGACAGCAACAGAGTCAGCAATCACATACTTAAATGATTTCCTAGATAGATTACAAGCAGGAACAACAGCAACTATCGAGTATAAAAAAACTATATTCAAAGTTGGAATATTAGTTGTAGCTTATAAGGTTATGAATAAATTTATATTCGACCGTAAACTAGGTTTAAGTTTAGCACAAAGAAAAGGCGATTGGCTGATTACATTTTGGAGTTTATCAATAAACTTATTCGCATGGTTTATCGTATATACAAGTGCATCATTCTTTAATATTAATACTGATAGATGGTTAGAAAGTTTTAAT
>JBFFLJ010000105.1:0-2331 GCA_041554935.1 Candidatus Izemoplasma sp. | reverse complement strand
CATATGAAGGTATTGAATTTGAGTATTTGTTAGATACAGAAATATCATACTTCAGTGCTAGTGAAATTCATTACATTACAAGTCTTGAAGACTTCATCGCATTAGAAACACAGTGTGAAACATCTTGTAGTGGTGTATACATATTAGAAACAGATCTAGACTTAAGTGGAATCGATTTTACAGGAATTGGTACAGTTGAACACCCATTCACTGGAATGTTTGAAGGAAACGGGCATGTAATTAGTGGATACGCTACAACAGAAATCATAAACAGTTCAGCAATCAATACATATGGATTATTTAACTATACAGATGACGCAATCATCTCTAATCTAGTGATTTCTAATTTTAATATCACAATTGTTAATATTAGCACAAACGATACCAATGAAATTTATATAGGTACACTTGTCGCAAATAGTAAAAATACAATAATAGATAATGTTTATGTATTTAACTCTTCATTAACACTTACCAATAATAATCTGTCATACATTGGTGGATTATCTGCGGTGTCGGAAAATGAAGAACTAAACAATGTATATCTTGAAACAACGATTACCTTCACAGGTAATGTAGCGGATGATAATGGTAGTATTGGTTTACTTACTGGATTGGCAATAAATGGCGTATATAATCAAGTAGATATATTATCAGGAAGTATAGAAGCAGTTATAGGAGCAGGAACAGCAAATAATATTACAGATGTAACTGTTGCAACAGCAGCAAATTCATATGTTGATCGTGTTCAACCAATGGCAAAACTAGTTGGTTTAGACCATATTATTTTATTGGTTGGTGAAACCTATAACGAGCAAGGTATTACTACATTAGATAATACTGGCACAGAGGTAACTATAAATATTATAGGTGAAGTAGATACTGAAAAAGTCGGTACCTATTTAATCACTTATGAAGTAATTGATGCTTCAAATAATGTTAGATACATCGTTAGAAGAGTAGATGTATCTAATCAACGATTGATTATTGGTGATGGATTAAGTGTTCAAGATTCAATGGCGATTGGTAATGAATTATTCGTTGTAGGTAGTTTCGCAAGTATTGGAGCTTATAACCTAGAATCAAACGGAAAAAGCGATGGATATGTTGCATCATATGATGAAAACTTCAACCTCAACTGGATAATTAACATCGGTGGTGTTGAACATGAAACAATAGATAAAATATTCTATGAAGATGGATTCTTATATGTTACTGGTAAAACATTAAGTAATGTTAATTATGATTTCTATGGAAATACAGTTAAAGAAGCGGTCTTTATTACAAAACTTGATATGAATGGAAACATTCTTTGGACTATCGTATTTGATGGTTCAGCAGAAGAAACAATTACCGAAATAATTGCGCTACCTAATGGCAACATATTGATTGGTGGAAACACCAAATCATCTGATGGTGATTTTATAAGTACAACAACACAATCACAAAAAATATTCTTATTTGAGATTACACCTGATGGTGTATTGAATAATTCATTGTTTATTGATGAAGTTGGGAATGATATGCTACAAGATATGATTATTGGATTAAATGATAATGTATTAGTATTAACACAAGCTTATACAGGTGTTTATGTTTCACACATTTATGAAACTAATCTAGTAACAATTTTATCTGATCAAACATTTGATGATACTGAAATGCAAGAATTTATCCAAATGAGTAATGGCGACTTCTACATTGCTGGTAAACAGAGACAAATTACAGGAGTAATGCCTTATATGTTTGTAAGATTATATGATAGTTCATTTACATTATTAAATGATGAAAAAACTTCATTTGATATCTTATCATTTAGAGATACATTCATCTCTAGTGGGGACTTTGTAATCTTTGAAGCATTAAGTTCTATTGGAGATGGATTCGTCATTATTGAAGTATTACAAGACAACACACTTGTAAACTATCCTGTTGGAGAGGCAAAAATCGATAATACAGAATTTAGTATGGAAATATCAGTTGATGCAGTCTATGAATTAACAGAGTTAACTTATGTTGGTACCTATCATTATTACAACAAAGTATCAAATGAAAATGTAACCGGTATGTACTTCTCATTCATTATTGAAGAAAAATAGAGAATACACAAAAAAACCTATAGGCAAGAAAACGTTGCTTATAGGTTTATTGTGTTTAAAAAAACAAGACAAATATGACAATCATTATTGCTAATTAAAAACAATTTAAATTGCTTCTAATTTTAAATATATTTGGAACTATAATAGCAATATTATTATATAATAAGATTATCAACTAAGGGATGGAAATTCATCTAATGATAATTAATAGATGAATTTTTTATTGGAGGGT
>JBFFLJ010000104.1:0-2407 GCA_041554935.1 Candidatus Izemoplasma sp. | reverse complement strand
TAATGAAAAAAATTACATTATTATTCATAGCAATAACATTAGTATTAGGGTTGGGGTCTTGTACCCCTTCCACTAATTCTTTAGAACAAAGAGTAGAAGATTTAGAGCAACGAACAATTTTGATCGAGGGAATCCTTGAAGGATTGGATTTAATGACAGGACTTAATGGAGTGCAAGTACCATATTACATTGACCCTCAAATTAATGAATTATCAATGTTACCAATAGACACATTACTAACTACATTGAATTTTATGTCAACTAGTGAATTAACGGAATTGAAAGATACATTTGATAAAAGTCGTGCTCCATTATATATAATTGATGATGTAGGAGAATTTGTAACTCAACAAGAATTAGGACGATTATTAAAGCTTAAATATTATGATGATGCTACATTAGGAAACGCAAACATATCATATGATTTATTTAGTGTAGGAGCGACAGCAAGATATAGATTTGTATTTGATACTGAATTAACTAATGATGAGATATTTGCTAGAACAGTATTACTTATTCAAGAATTACAACAATATACATTCTACAATATATCATCAAGTGAAATGATAGTAAGTGTTTATTCTAATGCAGGTGGATATACAAACCAATTACATATTAAGATACCACTTGTAACAGCAATCAATGGTTTCTTTGAGATTACATTAAATGGAATAGTAACCGAAGATTATATGATGGAATGTACGTTTGATTTACCATATGGAACATTTAGCGAAGCAGGAGCACAAGCGTATTATGATGGATATGTAACTAATGCAACGTATAGTGGTTATGTATTAAATTACGAATAGGAGTGATATAATGGCAACTAAGATAAACGAAAAGGCATCAACGAATATAGCAAGCAAGAAATGGAGAGCGGAAGTCCAAGCACATATTAAAACTAAGCTATTGCTAAAAGAAGAGATTAACAAATATAAAGAAGCAATGGATATAATTTCCGTTCTAACGCAAGAGAATTTAGAATTGAATAAAATACACAAAGATGATATAAAACGCTATGAGAAAGAATGCTACAACGCAACATTGTTAAATGGGAATGTAATTAACTTAGTAAAGCTTGATGCATATAGAGAATATATCCCAATGCATGAAATCGATCAACGCATGAAGTATATCAATACAGCGTTATATCAATCTAACCCACATTTGCAATTTGTAGAGTTTAAAAACGGCATCGAGATAATCAACGAAGAGAAATATAAAAAATACATTGGAGGATTAATATGAAAGACGAAAAATTAAGATTAGTAAAATTAGTTATATGGGGAGCAACAACATTAAGTATTACATATTTAGGATATAATTTATTTAGTGGAGAGGTTATGACGACTATTGATAATTGGATAGCAACGGGTACATTAACATTAGCTCAAATATCTAATGCACTATTGATTATATTAATGCGAGTATTACCGCAAAGTATTTCAGCACAAACAAGTGATTCAATGTTACCAACATTAAGTGCAGAAAATACAGTTATCACAAATGAATTAACAGTAGTTAAAAATGAATTAGCTGAAGTTAAGCAATTATTAGTAGATATAATAACGTATAGAGAAGAAGCACTACAAGACCCAAACGAAGTTTAGGAGGGGTATTATGTTAAGAAAATGGTTATTTAGATTAACAATGCCTGCATCAATCCTAGCAGTATTCATATATTTAATAGTAAGATATACGGAGATTAAAGTAATAGAAGAAACAACACGCTCATTACCAATGCCAATCTTATTTGTGTTAGTAATATTTGCAATGATAGTTGGTGCGGGTGGTTCAGTGTTAGCACTAGCATTATATATAAAAGAGATTAAATCTGACCCAATGAGCATTAAGTTATTCGGCCCTATAATCGTTTTAATGATTTCAGTAGTATTTATACTAAGGATAACGTTAAACAAAGTAGAGAGCTTAATTCTATTGAATGTAGATAGATTACTAGAAGATATCATGCACTATAACGAAAGCACATTAATAGTGATAGGCATATTAGTCGCAGGATTCATACTAGGCTTAATAGGATACTTATACGAGCAAGGCAAAATTACATAAAAAAAAGAGGACAACCTTAATCGGTGTCCTTTTTAATTAGTGTTCCTTTTTTTAACATACTCTCTATTGTGTTTTCGGTTATCCTAGATAAAGAATAAGGTGTATTAAAGAACAATAGAATATTCATAATTGGAACTATTGAAACAACTAATAGATATAAGTATCCTACAATATAACCTTTTATTTTTTTTATAATACTTTTCTTTTCTTTAACTACTTCATATCTTTTATCATTTTCTATTTCCATATCAATCATATGTAAACATATTACTTGTTCAATATAAACTAATAATGGAAAATAAACAAATACTATCATATACCATTTAATCCAAATCAT
>JBFFLJ010000103.1:0-2463 GCA_041554935.1 Candidatus Izemoplasma sp. | reverse complement strand
TTTGTCTGTATTTTCATATAACACTGCAAATGCCGTTGAAAATACGTTAGGCGTGATTCTTTTATCGGTTACTATTCCTGTCACTGCATCGAGTACGGTTGCCACATCTGCGACTGTTATAAATGAATCTATTTTTGTGGTATTCGCTGTTATATTTTCGGTGTTTGAAATAATCCTTAAATTGTGGGATTGCAGCGTGTCTAAGTGTACTGAGGCAGTATCTTGTAAATCTGCAATGTCTTGTGCATTTGTAGCTATTCCGCTTATGTCTTGGTCGCCTGTGTTACTTCCTGAGACTAAATCTAAGGCAGTACGATTTGTATGGTATATTCCTGTTGTATCTTTACCAGTGTTTGCATCAATCAATGGTCTGAAAATATTTATTGAATCCAAGTTTGCATTAATTCTTGTGTTATGTACAGTTATTGAATCAAAAGCATTATTCCAATTAGTAATATTTAATTGTCCTAATCTAACTAAATGAGTAGGTAATGTTGCGTCTGCGTTTGCTCCAATTGTTGAGGTAAAATTCCTAGAGCCATTAACTAATGAATATTGAGGGTGATCGTCATCCGTTAACCCTGATAATGCCCCATGATCTGATGGAGAAACTCCTGTTCCGGTTGCTCTTGTTGTTCTCCAATCTACGTAATCTTCTCCACTATCAGTAGATACTACTCTTGCATTTACTGAATTTGTAAATGATGTTTTTCCTTCCAATATAATTGTTCCCAATGCAATAAA
This sequence comes from Candidatus Izemoplasma sp., assembly GCA_041554935.1. Lineage (GTDB taxonomy): Bacteria > Bacillota_I > Bacilli_A > Izemoplasmatales > Izemoplasmataceae > Izemoplasma. The sequence continues at coordinate 1,719 of JBFFLJ010000103.1, read as the reverse complement.
CTCAGGCATAGGAAGTTGTCCGTTTGCTAAACTAGCTATTTCTGTGTCTGCACCTTCTCTTGCTAATAATTTTGTAGTGTATTCATTTTGTCCAACTATTGCAAATATTTGACTGTTTACTCCATTAGTCATATAAATATGAATCAATACGTAATTTCCACTAGCTATTTCAGTTAACTGCCATGCCCCTCCAGTGAATTGATTGTATTGAGGAAGAGGTGTATCCCCAACAGGGAAAGAATATCCTGCATTAATAGCTTCTCTTATATATGAGTTTGCGCCAGACAAATAAAGAATAGGAACTCCTGTTGTTGCTGCTATTGTTGAAGATACGTGTTCTAAATCCTCATCAAACATATTACAAGCACTTATTCCAAATTGAGCATGAGAATTTAAAGCACCCGAACCGTCTGCTATTATATCAGTTAATGACCCTCCTGTTCCTCCATACTGCGCCCCTCTTGTAAGATGTAAATATACGTGAGTAGCTCCAGGCATATCAATACCGTGACGCTCATCCCCTATAACTCCTACTAATTCGTTGTCCGTTGCATTCCAATATAAGTAAGATACTATTGTTTTATTTGTTATAATATCGTGTAAATCTAATCCTGATGCTAATTCAGCTATTAGTATATCTTCATCATAGTAAATTATATACATTCCTTCTACATCAGGAATAACTACACTGTCAGGTTCATACTTTTCATATTTTTCTCCTAGTTGGTAATAATGAAAGTGGGCAACTGTTGGTGAAATTGCGAATGTTCTTATTGATTCATTAAACGTTAATGAAGTGCTATCGTTCCTTTGTGCAAGTGGAAATCCGTTCGTATTTAAAACCTCTACTGTATATTGCGATGCTAATATATCTACTGTAATTAGTCCGTCAACCCCAACACTATCTACTATTGCAACAACAGCGAGAAATGAACCATCAATAGGACGGTCTGTTACGAATTGACCTGCTCTACCTAGATATAGTTTTTGTGTTGCATAATAAGCTGTTGTATTTGTTGATAATTGCCCTAATCTAGTTACTTTACCCCACGAATAAGGAGGAATTTCGTGAGTTGTAACTCCTATCGTTGTCGCTAGTGCCTTGTATCTATTATCTGCTAAAGTAATTCCATATGTTGAATCAGGAGCAACTATTGTCGCATCTGGAATTGTATTTGATGAATTATTATAAACTCTAAAAGTAAGTTCTTGATTAATGTCTTCCGTTGTTCCTTCAATATCATCGTAATAACTAAATGTTTTTTTATTTGAATTATACCAAATAAAACCCTCTCTCCAATAAGGAGTTGATGCAGTTGGTGAAAAATATGCGGAATCTGTAATTAAATAACTTGTGCTATCTACATTAGAAACAATAGTGTCAATGTTCATATTTACATCTGGTGCATATATATCATCATTTGCTCCTGTGTATGGTACATAGTTTAATTCAGTAAATAAAGCGACATTGCTAGGAGTCATATATTTCAAAGTGTCTAATCCCGTTGCAGCATCTAATCTTGTAGCTTTTATGCTATTAAGATAGCCTAGTGTTAATAATGTAGTGTCGTTATCATTAATCTGCGTTGTTGCTGTTACTGAATCTTGATCTAAAATAAATTTATCGTGTGCCTGAAGTTGTTTTATTGCCTCAATTTTATACCCTCTTATATTCTGACCAATAGAATTTATGGATATAAGTATAAACAATATTATTAT
>JBFFLJ010000102.1:0-2500 GCA_041554935.1 Candidatus Izemoplasma sp. | reverse complement strand
TTTGCTTCTGGTTTAGTTAATTTGTATGCTTCCATTATATACATATATTCTGGGATTAATCCATCTTGTGCATCTATACGCATTTGTTCTAATATACTCGCATCATCATTAATAATTGAATCATCAAATTGCACTTTGTATTCTAAACTATCAACATCTACATTAATATTACCCATATCATTTTCTAGATATATAATCGCTTTAGCTTTCTCTATTAACGCTCTTCCTAATAAGTTCTCGTGTTTTTTCTTGTTCTTATATAGTGCGCTATTTGATGTGATAACATTCTTTTCATTTTGATACGTTTCACCATCTGCAAATGAGAAATACTTTTTACCAAATCCACTACGCCATCCTATTAATTGTATATCTTCATCTATACCAATCTTAATTTGATCCATACGGAACGAACCTTGAAAATGTTTGATAGTTTCTTTGTCATCATCATCATCATATGGAACAGCCATTATTACTGTATCTTGTTCATCTAGATATTGAATCCATTGAACATCACCAGTCTCATCATCTGCTACCGCTTGTTTAGTTAATGCTTTACTCTTAACTACTATTCTAGTTTTGTTGTTTAGTATTTCATTAGTTGAAGCATCAAATTTAATATCAACACTCTCGTGTAAGTCTATTAAGTTTGCTCCTATACTTACTCCCATTGTTGTTTCATCATAGTTATTTGCAATGTTAGGTCTATACACTTGGAAGAATTTAGTATCAGTTGGTATCTCTATCATATGAACATCTATTAATTCGCCATTGTCTTTTTCAACTTTCATCAACATACTCTCTGCTTCGGTTTTACTAAATACATATTCAATGTTACTAGGTTCATAATGCCCTAATTGTCCATCTTTATCACTTACAAATACTTCGTGTTTAATATAATAGTTTCCATTCTCTATCCAATGATATGTAAGATGTGTTATATATTTATACTTTTTACCATCTGCTATTACACTATCATTTATAGTCAATATACCTGTCATTGTATTGTTCTCAAACCCTAAAGGTATAAACTGTTGCCCACTAATATAATCAATTTGAGTTTTACCATTGGCTTTATATACAATCGTTGCTCCATTACCTAATGCAAAATACTTTTCAATTAGATTACCCATCTCTATATAATCATTATTCATCTCTAATACTTCTTGTAAACGTTTATTAGCTTTGTCATTATTAATTACACTTAATTGAACTCTCTCACTCCATATAAGAGCTTCCCATTCTTCGCAAGTCATCTTATATGTGTTTAATGTTTTTCTAACAAACTTTCTTACTTTACCATTTATCTTTAGTTTGAAGTGATGAAAATTATTAACGTTACCTCTCCACCAAGATTTCCAATATTCCATCATAAGCCATATTGTACCTACTACTGGATTGAATCCATTAGATTTTGTACGTGATACTATCTCTTGCATCTTTTGAGGTATCTTCTCCATTGTCTTTCACTCCTTTTGCACGCATTATTTTATTACGTAATAATTTGTATTCTGTTATACTACCGTACTCCATTGAATCTAAACTATCTATATTTGTTGTTTTGTTATCTAATCTAACTCCCTTGTCATCATATGGAGTGTTGTTTAACGCTGATATTAACTCTTTACATCTCTTATCTATTCGTAAGTAGTTAGCTCCAAACATCAAGTTAGTCATATTTATACGCTCTTGTATTGCTTTCTTTTGCTCATACTCTGGTCGCTTAACTGCTTTCTTTATTATTGCTTTACCCTTTAATCTAAAGTCTTTCATAAATAATCGATAAAAGTTAATCTCTGTATATACATACATTGGTCTGTTTACTAATCCGTGCCATTCATTGATCCATTCCACAAACTCTTCTACGTAATCATCTATTGCTTTATCATCGAAATCATCGTTCTTATGATACCAAGTGTCTATTACATCTAATCCTTGTAGGTTTTTTCTAACTCCAACTAACGTGAATACTGTTGCATCTGTCTCACCGTAATCGACTCCTACATTAAATCTTATATATTCACTTGAATCAAATGTTGATTGTATATCGTGTATATGCTTTTTAGTAAACTTCTTATATATTGCTCCAACTGCTCGAACCCATCTACCTTTTACCTTTCGCATAAACATTGTTGGTGTAAATACTCTTTTATAGTAATCCTCATCCTCTTGTGTGAATATTGGATTATCTAATAACTCAAATGTACTTACTAATGTTCCGTTAGCATAACCACCTTTAATGTAATGTTGATAGAAAGGATGTGAATCATCTCCCTCTGGATTTGTTGTCATAAATATCTTATAGTCTCTGAATGTGATACATCTACCCTCTAGTGTCTCAATAGACTTTATATCTATTAACCCACCCTCATCAACACAACCACCTCGATACGTTAAACCTTGCGCTCTCTTAAACGCTACTTTGTTATCCATACCGAAATACCTTATTATCATTGTTTGGCTTACACCATTCTTTATTCTCTTTATATATACATAGCCTATT
>JBFFLJ010000101.1:0-2510 GCA_041554935.1 Candidatus Izemoplasma sp. | reverse complement strand
ATTCCAGCGTTCATTCCATTTACGAATGGTACGATGTGGCACTTTTTTAAATCCTGCTAATTGTAATTTGCGATTGATTGATTCAGGGCTTAACCCATATTCATCGTTCGTATTGCTGATTAATGCGAAATAAAATGTTTCTTCATTACTTAATTCGATTGGTGCTGTGAATATTAATCTCATTTGTTTTCCTCCTAATTGCCAAATTTCATATGGCTGAACTTTCCTTTTATTTTTAATTCTTTGCGATTAATCTTGCCGTACTTTGTTTCGTTTAATTTGAATAGTACATCGGTGTATCGTGATTGATCTGCGTGTGCTAAATCGTGATGTGTTTTACATAAAGGAATTAGATTACGCTTAACTGTTTTACCGTATCTACGATAAATTATATGATGCATTTCCACTGGATACTTACCGCAGATGGCACAACGATAATCCCATTCTTTTAACGCTATGCCATATTCTCGTGAATCAACTTTATTCATTTAGTGTTACCCCATTCCCTTGATATTTGACTATCAATTATTCTGATTTGTAATTTTGTTGAGTTGATTGCTTCTTGATTAGCTCGGTAAACTGCTTCTTTTACATCTCGATTAAATCGTGCATCAGCTACGGAAGGAATACCATACACCGTTTTATCAATTAGTGTAACTGGCATACCTTTATCCGCTCTTAGTTTTAATGCTTCCGTACGTAATGTCATTTTGTATGTTCGTTCTGCGTTTGCATATTCTGTTCCTGTGTTGCGTAATTGTTTAATGCTAATATCTAGTTCCTTTTGTTTCTGTTGTAAATCTTGTATTAAATCCATTTAATCCTCCTTGTTTTTCCTCCACCAATATCTATCATAACATTTACCTATAATGACATTAGCAAATTGATTAGCAAATATTTCTTCAAATCTTGATTCGTGGATTTCATCATTCGAGCAATACTCGGTATATTGTTCTTTACTCATTTCACTTAATGCTCCACCGCTCAATATTTCTAAAGTATCATAATCAAACTTACTTGCTATTTGTTGTGCTGTGATATGACCTAACTCATGTAACATTATCCAACATAAACTTTCTTCAGTTTCATAGGTGTTATTTAACATAATAGTTCCATCATCCCATGACATTCCACGAAACTCATTTATGTCTAAGTTATAATGTTTACAATAGTTATCATAACTCTTCTTTTCATTTTCAGTCGCTGAATTATAAACTCTAATTGTAGATTTTGGCAATATATCCTCAAACCACTTTTTTTGTTGTTTAGTTTTTAAATAATTATCTTCAATTAAACACTTTAAATCATATACATTTAATTTCATATTCATTCCACCTCCTAAAATGGTAAATCATCTTCCGTAACTTCAATCTTTGCGTGGTTCTTCGTATCCTCGTAAACTTGTTTAGCTTCTGGGCTTGTGAACTCTTTCTTGTCTCCGTTAATCTCGGTATCGTAGTATTTCGCTAATACTAATTCCATGATTTGATCTCGTGATTCTTTTGTGATTGGGTAAGATGTATCTATGTATGCTTTGTATTGCTCTGTGCCATCATCAGGTTTACTGTTCTTGCGACTAGGCATTGAAACGAATAAACCATTGCGACCGTTGATTATGCGTAATCCTGTGACTACAAATTCATTGTCGATAGTAATTGATGCGAATGCTTTTGTGTTTCCGCTATCGAGTGGTGTTATCTTTACTTGTGTGATATTCATTATTCATCACCTTGTGCTAATGTTTTTTCTTTTTCTAATTCTTGATTGATTACACTTAATAATTTCTTGTATTCTTCATTTGTTGTGAATGATACTTCATCCCATGTATTCCATGTATAATGTTCGCATACACTTGCTTTCACTATATCTGCATATGGTAAGTTTTCAGGTCGATCTAATTTCTTATTAATTGATTCAATTCCTTTTTCTATTGCTTTACGGATAGTTTCAGCTTCTAAATTCTTTTCATAATCACCGCTTTTTTGTTGTTTAATCGCTGTTGCTACTTCTTCACTACTTGCAATAGATGTATCAATCCCAATACCTAATATACCTAATGCTCTACCAATAGCACTTGTTTCACAATTTTCAATAAATGATGTCTTATTAATAAATGTGCTACCTTCTTTTTCATATGCGTGACCTGTTGCAACTAATGTTTCACCATTAAATATATTTGCTTTGATAACGCACATACCATTTTCTAATTTAACTATATCCGTTAATATTCTTCCTTGTTCATATGTTTCTCTAAAATACATAATACGTTGATTAACTTCAACATATGCTTTCCCTTTAATGTCTACTGTTTTTAATCCTTGTTTATTCATTTCGTTTCCCCTTTCATATCATCTAATCGTTCTAAATCTGCTATGCCTAATGAACGTATCCATTGCTCTGACACATGTTTAAACTTTGCTATTACTCGATTGATTAATCTTGCTTTGTATGTTTGTGCTTTATAACTCATTCTATCCACCCTAACTCTTTCATTTGTTGATGGATTGCTT
>JBFFLJ010000100.1:0-2642 GCA_041554935.1 Candidatus Izemoplasma sp. | reverse complement strand
TACAAAGTTTCATACAAATGTTGAGAATAAACGAGTACCGATAGATAGTGACTTTAGACAAGCAGGATTAAAAGCATCACAACCTGGCGATGTAAGATTACCGCCTAGCGATAGAATACGTTGTAGATGTTATTTAACATTCGAGTAGCAACAAGGAAACAACATTATAAAAGTGGCTAACACTATAACTAGGATATATTAGTTGCCCAACTATAACAATGGGGTAGGTCGGCTCACGACTTAAATAGGAGGAAAGATGAAATTTAACATTGAAACAGCAATCGAGCAGAGTACAGAAGATGGAAAACTTGATGCTAAAAAGTTAATGGAATTCGTAGATACAAATTACGTGAATCCCATAGTAGCAAAAAACAAACCAGATTTAGACAAAATTACAGTTGAAGCAAAAGAAAAGTGGATTGCAGATTTAGGATTTGAAAATGTCAAAGATGAAGCTCAATTAAAAGCGTATGTAAAAGGTACAAGTGATGAATGGAAAGAAAAGCATTCACAACTTGAAACTAATTTTAATGAATTGAAAAGTAAATATGATGAAAAAGAAACAGCATATAATACTGTAAGTTCTAAAATGACATCGTTTGAAAGAAGAGAACAGCTATTAAAAGACAATTTTAATGGAGATGCTGAATACGCATTGTTCAAGATCAATCAAAACGTAAGTGATGATAAGGATTATGAAACAGCGTACACGGAGTATAAAGAAGCACACACTAAAGATTTTGCGCCAAATAAAGTGCCGAATTCGACAGCAAAAAAAGTAGTTACTAATGAGGGTAGTGTTAAATATGGGTTCGAACAAATATTAGAAGAGCAAGGAAAATTATAAAAAAATAAGGAGTGACACATTATGGCTAACCCAAAATTACCAACTGATGGTACACATGAATTACAGGAGAGATACGCTAACACGATAATTAAGTTATTAAGAAAGAAAAACCCTTTACGCCTATTAGGTGGAAAAGATTATGAAGGAACACCACTTGCAGGAGCTATTAAAATTCCTCAACGTGATACAGAAGTAACAGTAGCAGCATACGATGTAGTAACAGGTACACCATTAACAACTGGTGCAACAGTATATCGTACAGTAACAGTAGATAAAAACTATGCAGTAAATGAATTAATCGATGGTTATGAAGCAGAAGCAGTACCAGATAATGTAAAAGCACAAAGACTTAATAGTGCTGCATATTCAATGGAATCACAAGAAGAAGCAGACTTTATTGCTGAATTAAAAGCATCTGGTACAGAATCAAGTAATGTAACAGCTTTAGCAATTGCAACAGTTTATAGTTCTATTGCAACAGAAGTTGGAGAATTATTAAAACTTGGTGTTGATTTAGAAACAATCAAAATTGCAGTAACAACTGATACAGAAACATTGTTATTAACGGATACAAAATTCACTAATACAGCTTCAACAATTGGTTCTGAAAGAGCAATGAGTGGAGTTATTGGTAAAATTCGTGGAGCAGAAGTGTTCCGTAGTGATAAATTAGGATTAATTAATACTACAAATAACGTAGAATTTATTGTATTCTCAAGTGATTACGCACAAACAGGAGATGAATGGAAAGTAATGCCAGACTTCTTCGACTTACGTAATGGTACACATATCGGTGCATCTGCATTACAAGGTAGACACGTTTACTGGAATGATGTTACAAGAGCAACTGGTGTAAGAATCAAGAGAGATTCAGCAACTTAAAATTAAATAGGAGGTCTTTAAATGGGCTATAAAAATCAAAGTGATACAGAATTACAACAAAAGAGAAGTAGAAAATATGTATTTGAACACGTAAGAACAAGAGAAATAGAAGGATTTGAAAAGTTAGAGTTAGCAAAATCTATCGTATTAAGTCCTAGTTGGAAACCAGAGAGTGATGCTGCAAAGGCATTATTCAAGAAAGAAAAAGCGAAAGTTGCTAAAGTAGCAGAATAAAATGATATAGCCTCACTTACCCAAGTGGGGCTTATTTTTTAAAAGGAGTGATTTAGATGTCATTAGTAACAACAGATAAAGACATAGAATATAATATATCAAAACATATGTATATACCGACATTGAGTTTGTTTGAGAATAGACTTAATTTAAGCGAGCAGTCATTCGGTGGTAAAGAAGAGTTTGAGATATTTGCAATGGATTGTGCAGAGTTTATTAAAGATTATTGTGTATATAACAATGCATATGATGGAACTATGGAAGCTAAAAAGAAATTTGAAGTTGTGATCTATGAGAATAAAGCAGATGAAGTAGCAGATTTAAAACGTGCTTATGTAGAATATGCAAGATATGCTCAAAATGATGAGGGCGATTTAGTAGGAACACAAAGGGGTGTTAATTTTAAAACATTGGTTTCTTTAAATTTAAATGATATTCGTGGTAATAGAGAGTTATCAAGTAGATTAGGTCGTATATTAAGAGCAAGTGGATTGTTATTCAATGGTAGACAAATTTGGAAAGCTGATAGTTATACAACTGGAGTTAGAGGAACAGACTATTGAGATATAGCAACCCATATCACAAGTTCACATTTAGAGGAAAGTTCCGCAATAACGATTCCACAGATGGCATAAGTTACTTTGAAGATACCACATTCACGTTTAGAGGCGATTTTAAC
>JBFFLJ010000099.1:0-2656 GCA_041554935.1 Candidatus Izemoplasma sp. | reverse complement strand
TAAAATAATATGGATTATTTAAAATGGTTAACATATTTAGATAATGATTATGCAAAAGCATTAGAAGTATTGTTAGAACATATTGATGATAGAGATAAAACATGGGATGAAATTAATGATGCAAGTAATATATTAAAAGAATTAATAGTGAACAATTTAGAGGAGGATAAATATGAAAATTAAAGTAGGACAATGGGTAAGAACGCAAGGAAATAGAATTTTAGAGGTAACAGAATTTACTGATATTCAAAAACTAGGATTAACACCTTATTATTGTGGAACATTAAACTTTGATAATAAAAAATGTTATTCACAAAATGAAATAATCAAGGTAAAAGACACACCACGAGAATTAATACAAGTTGGAGATTTGATAATCAATAAAACATATTGGAATGAACCATTGTTAGTAACTCATTTTGATAATCAAGGCAATTTAAAAACAACAGTTCGTACGTCAAGTGGTGGGGAAACTATAAGCATAAACAAATTAAACATTACTAAAATCCTAACACCAAATGGAAAAGATTATATTTGTCAATGGGAGTTAGAACAATGACAGGATATGTAATAGGATTATTTGTAGTTGTATTTATGATTATGTATTGTGCAGCATATGTAATTGACAAACTAGAAAAAGAGGAAAGAGGTAAACATAAATGAAGTTAGATGAATTTATTAAAATGCTAAAAGAGATAGTACAAAAATATGGTTGGAAAAACCATATGTTAGGTTATGCAGAGGATAACCCTGTGAAACTATTTAAGTATGTAACATTTAACTTAGATACAAGAGATATGAAAGTATGGTCTATATCCTTCTATTTAGGTGGAAAAGAAAAAAATTTTAATGTTGAAACAAAAGAAGATATAGATAAAGTATATCAATATATGAGGGGTGAAATAAATGAATAAATGTCCTAAATGTGGAAGTGAAATGATACATAGACCAAGTTTATTTGTATATAGTTGTACTAACGGTAAATGTTATCACAATATTGATGCTGGAAGTGTATTATTAGATGTCAAAAGTGATTATGAAAAACGATTAGATAAGGTATTAAGTAAGTTTTATAAAGTTATTGATGGCAATATATTTGCATTAAGGTTTGATATTAAAACAGAAGTATTAGATAATGCTAAAACAGAAGTGTATTTATACACAGAAACAAATGGTAAATTAATTTTAGAAATGGTTGATGTATACGTTGATGAGGAATGGTTAATGACAACAGAGATAGAACACTCACTAGACACCGTAGAGTCATTATTAAAGGATTTGGAAGGAGTTAAAAATGAATAAATTAGAAGAATTATTAATTGAAGAACACAAAACAAAAATGGAAATGTCAAAGTTATTGATTAGAGTTAGAGAATCAAATGGGATTGCGAATCCGTTTATCGTTTCCAGAGAGTTAGGGCAAAGCGTAGCAACCTTACGAAACATTGAAAAAGGTATCTCGTTTCCAACTACAAAGACACTAAACGAATTAATGGGATTATATATCCTAACAATCGAAGAACGAAAAGAACTTGATATACTTAAAACTCATATGCTAGGCATAAGAAAAAAACTAAAAGAGAGTAGGAATTAATTATGGCAAAGAAATTATATATCGTTAAAGAAGGTGGTTTCAAAACCAACTGGAGAGTTAAAGAACACAAAGCATTTACAAGTAGACAAGCAATCCATGAATTTATGGAAAACAAATTAGGGTTTAAATGTGTTCGTAGTGATGATCAATATTCTCCTAAAGGTACAAGATTTAAAAATCAATCAAAATATTATGGATATGACATCATCACACTTGAAATTTATGATTCACCAGTAGTTGAAGAAACTAAACAAGAAGTCGTTATTGAAGTTGAACTTGATAAAATGGACGATGATGCAATAAGATTTTTAGCAAAACAAAACGGTATTAAATCATGGCTCTTAAAATCAAGAGATAAATTGATTGAAGAAATAAAAGAAAAAGGTTTTAAAGTTGAATAGAGTAAATTATACTGGGCGCTTAACTAAAGACGCAGAAGTTAAAGAACTTAAAAATGCTAAAAAGACTAAGGTTGTCTACTTCACAATAGCTGTTCAAGATGATTATAACAAAGAGCGAGCAGATTTTATTAATTGCCAAGCATTTGGACCTAGTGTGAACTATCTTAATAAGTATGGTAAGAAAGGTGTTTATATCGAATTTAGTGGTAAGACATCAACTTATCAAAATGATGATAAATACGGATCGATAGCCGTAGCAGACAAAGTAAATATTATATTTGCAAACAGTAAAAAAGAAGAAACTAAATCAGAAGAAAGTGATACTGATGAACCAGTATTCTAAGGAGGAATAGAAATGAAATTTATAATGTGGTTATATTCTACATTTTATACAAGGAAACAACTTCAACGAAAAATGGATAAAATGATTAACTCTGAAAAACATTTATTTGGTAATAAAATAATTGCGCTAGCATCAATGCTCGATAAAAGACAATTGAAAATGGAGGGTAAATAATGGACTTATTTGAAACAGCAAACGAAGTGGTAAAAGATACCACTATAAAACTAAAAAAAGTAACATTACAAAACTATCGTAACATAGAGTATAAAGAATATATATTAGATGGTAATAGCATATTATTAGAAGGTATCAATGGAC
>JBFFLJ010000098.1:0-2662 GCA_041554935.1 Candidatus Izemoplasma sp. | reverse complement strand
TTGGTATATTTGCAAGGGCAACCACTACCAATAATATTCCTATTGCTATCAATATTCCATATCCAAATTCTACTAATAATAAATACATAATTTTAAAAGTTTGTAACAAAAGCTAAATTTAAAAGCCTTTGTTAAGATTAATATTTCAAATTGTCATTCTCGTTGTCGGCTTCAAAACTTAGCAAAACCGTTATAAACAATAAAAATTACGGAATCTCACCATAAATAACTAATACCAGTGAAGTTATACACCATACTATCATTGCTAATACTATAAATGAGAACCCTAATATTAAGCACCATTTCCATAAGAAAGGAAGTACCTTGTCTAATATTTCATACATATTGTTTATTTTAATTTTTTCCAATGTTCTTTTTTAACTACTAAATACGTTTCTGTAATCCTTCTAATTATTCGATCATCTCCTAATTGATTTGCAGCTTCTTTTGGTGCTAGATTAGATGTTATTATCGTTATTTTCTCTTCCTCATCTCTTTTGTTAATAATGTGATACATAACATCCACCACCCAATCCGTTGCTTTCTTAAACGCAAACTCATCCAATACTAAAATATCACAATCCAAATACTTTTCATAAATGTTAAAGTATTCTCCGTTTTTAAAGTTCTTTTGTAACTCTGTGAATAAATCAGGAACGTTAACAAAACAATAAGTTAATCTAGTAAAAGATCCTTTACTAAAATAAATCTGCTTTATGAATGAAAGAAAGACAAAAGCAGCATAAACTGTTTTTCCTGTTCCTGAATCACTAAACAAGTAAATGCTTTTTGGTGTGTCAGTTATTTTAGGCTTAACGTAATCTTTTCTGTTTTTACGAAACTTTAAAGGAGTTTCTTTTAATGCTTCTTTCTTGTACTTCTTTTTCCAATTAACTTGTCGTATTTTTCTACGATGCTCTATTGCGTGTTTTTTAAGCGTTTCCATGCGTTATCTTTTTTCGTAAGTGTCTGAATACTCTAGAGCAGTTTTATTGCGATACCCGTTCTTATTTGCAGCTTGTCCGAGCTGTCTTGATTTTTGTTCTTCTCGCTTTATAGCATCTTCTAATTTTGTGAACTTAGAACGGAAGGTCGATCCTGATTCTACAACGGGAATGTATTCTCCTCCTATTGTGTCTGCATACCAATTAAGGACTTCTTTTTGGCGAGCGTAAGTAATACCGTCTTTCTTTTCCATCAAGCGCAATTCGACAGTCCATTGCTTTATTTGGGTGAGTGTGTGTTTAACATTTTTCTTGGTCTGAATTATTTTAGATAGTTTGGTAGATAGTTTAAACGCTTTATCTTTTTTATTGGAATTTTTAGTGCTGACAAAGAGTTCTTTCTTTTCTTCTTTGTTACTAATAACTTGTATCTTATTAATATATGTCAAGTTTCTTAACATTTGATTTTGCAGTTTCTTCACATTTAATTTTGCAGTTTCTTCACAATTGACGTGTAGCAAGGCTTCTAGAGCGAAATAGTCTATTTTGAAGTGCTGTTTTGGGGGAACTCCTTTCAACTTAATCTTTAGCAATCCAATCTCTTTGAATACATTAAATAATCTTCTCTGAGTAAAAGGAGAAACAGCAGTATCTTTTTCCAATTGTTTAGCAGTATTAAAGAACCATCCATTATACTTCTTGTTGTTATTTTCAAAGTAAGTATCTTTTGAAATAAGATTACTAATTAAAACACTTGCATCATTTGTGCCAAATATTTTAGCTAGTAAAACATGACTAATGTTCCAAGAAGAACCTGACAAGGTTCTTTGTGCTAATGCTTTAGATGAATTATATGCCATATTATTAAGATTTTTGCAAACAACAAAGGTTGAATCTTTCGGGACTGACCTCCGTACTAAATTCAACCTTGTTGTTAAAATGGAAATATTTTTGATATAGCGGTCAGACTATGTTTTTTCGTAGTGCTTTACAATATACAAAAAATATTTAACATATACAAAACGATTGAATATCAGCAAGTTACTAATTTTTTCTCAATAGAATATCTTGAAATTGGATTTGATAAATCTTGCCGTCTTTTCCTTTCAAATATACACTCATCAAAGAGTTAACTCCATTATCTTTAGGATTACAGATTTTGTGTTCTGAATCAATTGTAAACCCTAATTTCTTTGCTTTCTTGATTTTGGGAACACTTCTTAATTTCACAATGCACCCTTCTTGACAATTCTTCTCACCTATCGTTTGTGTGATAGGCTTTTCTTTTTTTACTTTTCTTTTCACTCGTCCCATTACTCTTTGTATTTAGTTGCTTTTATTAAAAAATTACTTGTTGAAACAGGTTGGATATAACAATGACAATCAGTTAAAGTAGTGTCAATCTCCAAACATTTGTTTTGTTCGTTTATTTTAACACGATAACTTACTCCGTTTATCTCAAATCTAACGGACTTGTCAGGAGTAAATTCACGTTCAGGTTTATTCTTTTTAATAATACGCATTGGCTCGTGAATCATAATTCGATTCCCATTCACTCTTTTGCGTTTTACTTTAGGAATAGCAATTCCTTTAGCTTTCTTTTTCTTTCTTTTTGTTTTCATTTAATTAGTATTAAGTAATACTGATTTCCCGATACTTTAATCCCGTCATTGTATATTTCCCAACCTGCTAATGCGTTAAATCTCCACATTCTTTCA
>JBFFLJ010000097.1:0-2695 GCA_041554935.1 Candidatus Izemoplasma sp. | reverse complement strand
TAATCGTTGTTGATAGTATGATGATTTATATTGGTCTATTGATCTTGTGTTAATTATCTCTCTATTCTCTTTCGCTAATTCAAATGCTGTATATCCTACAAATAAAGCAGCACCCACATAATTACCAGTTGCTAACAATCCTAATGTTGCTGCACCACGCCCAACCCATTTCTTTGTTTCGTTGATATGAGCGACTGTGTTGCTATCTCCTTTGAATCCTGCATTTTGTTCGTATATATCTAATCCTGCATATCCAATAACTGTTGCACCACCTGTTACATTTCTTAATTGTTTAAATCGTTCCTTACCTATCATTTCTTCAAATTTAGATATGGCTGTAACTTTGCTAGGTGCTTTTTCTATTCCTTTTGGTTTCGATGGTTGACCTTGTTGTGCGCCTAGTCTTTCACTTCCACTAGATACACCACTAACATCTACGTTTATTACATATTTACCATTTGCCATATTATCAACTCAATCCGTTATATTTTACTAGCGTTACATCTAGTGTCATTAACCCACCTTCGGTAACTTGTATTGTTCCTTCGCTTACTGTCATTGTTTCAGTATTACTATAATCATATGTGCTTACTCCATCAAATCCTATTCCAAAGAATACCGAGTATGTTCTTGTTAAATATTCGCCTGTGTCTATATCTTGAAATACTTTATTGATTTCCGTACTGTTAATATATATGATGCTTAATCGCTTTGTAATCGTTCCTTTTTTTGGTCTAAACTTTACTACTCCTGCTTCACTTAAATCATCATTCGCTGTCATTTCTCGTTGCATACTATGTGTATATGATAAAACTGGTATTTCTTCTGTGCCAATCTTTACTACTAAATCATCACTTGTATATCCACCGTTTACAAAGATATATTTAATATCTAATATAATTGTAACTCTATCTTCACCTTCATCATTACCACGATCAATTATCGTTGGTCTTGTGAACTCTTGTTGGTATATCCATGTGCCACTTCGTTTAAATTTACCAGTATTTTCTTCTATATAAGTGTCTATTACTTTCTTTGTATCTTCTAATTCTCGTTTAAAAGAATAGATAGTTACTGTTACATCATCACTATATGATTGATAATTTTGTGATGGTGCGACCTCTCCATTCAATCTAATCATAATTCCTGGTACTGTTACTGTACTACTATATACTTTATCATCGTAATAGTCTTGTATGTCTTGTACTACGTTAAATGGTATCTCTCTATCAATAGTTGTTGCCGTTGCTAATGTTGCTGATACCGTATTTAATCCATCATTAAAGTCTTTCGCTAATGTTGCTAATGTTAAATATGCCATTATATCACTCCTTGTTTCCTACGAATTTACCACTTGCTTTTAATCTTGCTCGTAGTAATCTAAATACTAATTCCGTTACTTCTCTAAACCAGCCTTGTCTTACATCTACAAATTCACCTGTTATCCAATGAGTAAATCCTTCTTCTAAATATGTCATATAAGGTGCTTTGTTTGTGTCTATATAAATTTGATAACCTGTATCTGTTGCTATTAATTTAACAGATTCTTTTAAGTTTCCTGTCCTAAATGGCGTAGCTCCTTTTACTAAATATAACGCATCTTCAACCGCTCGATATAATGTTGCTTGGAATTCTTTTTCTGTCATTGTAGAGTCAATATCGTATTAGAGTTGTATTCGTTATATAATCCAGGTAGTAGCAAAGTTGCCATCGTTTTATGTGAATTACGCCCATAGTCTATGTTGATTATTTTGTATCCTTTTTCTTCATCGGTCATATCCATAGTTTTAAATCTATCATTCTCGGTGAATACTAATGATGAATCCGTTATCTCTACTTGTTTAGATTTTCTTGTTTGTCTTACTCCTGTTGCATACCCACCGCTTTCTGCTTTATCAACGTATTGCTTATATCGTACATTAGTTGGTATAGTGAAATAACCTTCATCATCATAATCGGTATCATCTACGAATGAACCTGCTGTGATTAGGCGTTTAATCTCGGTGCGTGTTTGGTCTTGGTTTTTGTTATACGGATAGTGTTTTCCTGTAAACCATTCATTATTAGGTATCTTGATTCCATACATTAATAATCGGCTCTATAATCATCAGCATCTATCTGATAACTATATTCTCCTTTAAATAATATTCCCATACCAAATAAGTTCTCGATTGCATCTGGTGCTATTGCTGGAATGTTACTCATATCAAACACTATTCCTGTTTCTGGATTAACCCAAGCCAAATCCTTTTGTAAACTATACCCACCTCTTATGGTTGCTCTTACCATATCTAACATAGAATCTTTAATTGTATCTCGCCAATCTAAATTCTTTGCTAATGCGTGTTCTACTGCCTTACGTTTCTTTTCAGCTCTACGGTTATATTGATATATAAACTTATATAAATCAGCGCTTATCTCTCTTAACAATGATTCAGCATTCTCAACACTTAATGCAAATGCAACGAATGATACATTGAACTCATTATCAACGGCATCTATTGTTAATTTATATCTATGTTTCGTACTATCATATACCATATCCGTATCATCGAATGGTACTCCTTGATTATCATAATATGTTCTACTCATCTAATCACTCCTTTTATTAAAAGAGGGTAGGGCCGAAACCCCACCCAATTTAGGTTAAATTAATTCTATGTTGCTGATAAATCGTGGAATTTCAATAATGCTC
>JBFFLJ010000096.1:0-2731 GCA_041554935.1 Candidatus Izemoplasma sp. | reverse complement strand
GGATTATTACCAACAATTTATACGACAGTTCGTTTTAATTTTTTAGGAAATCTTCCAGGGGATTGGGGATATAACATTGCCTCGCAATTGCAGTATGTTAATCTAATCTTTGAGGTTCTGCAAGAGATGTTGATTTTACCATTATTTTTCTTAATTGGGAAAACATTGCTTAGCGAAGAAGAAACAAAAAACAAAATTAAAACTGGTTTGCTTTCCTTGTCTGGAGTGGTTTTATTCTTCAGTACAATTCTATTTATTTTCACAGAAGGAATTGTGACATCGATGGCACAAAATCCTGCTATTATCTCAGAAACTGTGACATACATCAGATATGAATTGTTAGGTGTGCTCCTGAGCAATATGGTTAAGTTCCTAATGGTTGTTTTGATTTTGAAGGAATTTAAGAAGGATATTTATATTGTTCTAATTATCCAAATGATTTTCACTATTTTCTTTGACTCATTGTTTATAAGTGAATTGGGATTCAGTTTAAACTTAGGTGTGAACGGAATTGCCTTTACTAATATAATTGTCAATGGAGTAATGCTTGTATATATTTCATGTCGTGTGTTTAAGAAATATGAAATCAATATCAAAGAATATTTTAACGGATTAGACTTCATTTGGACGAAAGAGTGGATTAAGGTTGGAGGGTTTAGTGGAATTGAGTCATTTGTTAGAAACTTTGCCTTCATGATTATGATTATCAGAATGATCAATGTTGTAAACGAACAAGGGACGTTTTGGGTTACTAATGGATTTATTTGGAGTTGGATGTTATTACCTGTTTTGACGTTAGGGGAATTGATTAAAAAAGAAACATCTGAAGGTGATGAGCAAATTAATAACAAGACAATTGGATATTTTAGTGTTACAACGATAATTGTAATTCTATGGCTTGTTACTATTCCTTTATGGAAACCGTTTTTGCAACATGTTATGAATATCACAGATTATGAGAAAGTATTTAGCCTAGTTTTGATTCAATTGATATTCTACATTATATTTGCCTATAACAATATTATGGACTCGACATTCTATGGTGTTGGTAGAACAGACTATATGTTATGGCAATCGTTAATAGTAAACATCATATTCTACGGAACTGCATTTATCTTATTTAAAGTAGGGGTTTTTGTTCCAACATTAAATGGCATAGCTATTATGTTTGGTCTTGGAATGGCTTTTGATTTTATTCCAACAATCCTGCTATATATTAAATTATTCAAAGATAGACATATTACGTTAGTCACGGATTAACTTTAATAAAACAAAGATGTTAATGGCGTTACACTACCACATTAACATCTTTTCATATTAACTATGTATTTCGTGACAATTGTTATGGTAAAATATATTATACTAAATCATCGCTAAACAAGATTTTATTGAAGATTATATCTTTGCAAAAACTAAACGGAAAATATTCCAAAAAACATTAACGAATAATTATTATAAGGAGGTTGATGATTTGAACAATAACATTCCGGCGCAATTCCAAAGAAATATGGGAATTATGACAAAAAATGATTATGTAAATATCACAGAATCTAGTGTAGCAATAATTGGTCTTGGTGGTCTTGGGGGCAATATTGCGAATCTTTTGGTTCGTCTTGGTGTTCGAGAATTAACACTCGTTGATTTTGATTTATTCGATGAAACCAATTTGAATCGTCAACTGTTTTCCAATCATGAAACAATTGGAAATAGTAAAATCGAGGTTATTAAAAAACAACTAGTACTAATTAATCCAGATTGTGCTATTACAATATTTAAAACAAGAATTGAAGAACTTGATATATCGTCATTGAAAGATATAAATTATCTGATCGACGCTGTCGATCATCCTCAAACAAAAATCTATATTTCCCAATTAGGAAACACCTTACATATCCCTGTGCTTCATGGCGCATGTGCAGGATGGTATGGACAAGTTGGATGGATTTTACCAGGGTGTACCTTGATAGAGGAGATGTACCAACATAAACTTCCTGGATTAGAAGAGAATTTACACAATCCTTCTTTTACACCAAGTGTTATTGCTTCGGTAATGGCAAGTGAGTTTGTCAAAATGATTCAACATAGTGATCAAACAACAATCAATAGTCTCTTGTTGGTTGATGTCTACAATCATTCAATTATCTCGACAAAGGGAGTGAAATAATGGTTAAAGTAATCTTCTATAATTTATTAAGAAGTACATATCGAATCAATGAAGAATTTGTTGAACCTGGAACACTTCAAGAGATTATTCAAAGTATCTTACAAAAACATCCAAGAATTAATCCTAAAGATTTTGAAACTTGTGTTGTCTTTTATCAAGGAAAACCATATAGCTCGTTTCAATTTGATACGGTAATAAATGATAAAGAAGAAATCATAATCACCCACTTTGTTGGTGGGGGATAATTTGCTTGAATTTTCGCTTTTTAAAAATTTAATAAAAAAATGACACAAGTGAAACAATGAAGCGGTGCGTGTTGCGCCGTTTTAGTTTGCTTTACTAACTATATAAAAAAATATACGGAATATGTTTGACATCTACTAAAAAATGTAATATTATATAACCCGGACATTGAAAGATTAACCCGTATTAAAGTAATAATTGGAGGACAAAAGATGAAAACATTTATGGCAAACAACCAAAGCATCGAAAGAAGCTGGTATGTTGTTGATGCAAAAGGTCAAAGACTTGGTCGTATGGCTACTGAAGTAGCGATCCTTTTAAGAG
>JBFFLJ010000095.1:0-2786 GCA_041554935.1 Candidatus Izemoplasma sp. | reverse complement strand
GGCCAAGCATTGGAGTGGGAATAATGACATACAAACAAATTAAGCTCATGCAAACATATCTCATCAAAGCAGGATACACACAAGCCGAGCTAGATAAGATGAGTGTAACGCAAGTAATCGATTTATATTACACAACGAAGGGAGTTAATTTATGAAATTCTTTATGAATGAGGTGGAGTAGAATGATAACAAATAAACAAAGAGATAAGGCAATAGAAACATTATTTAGATGGTTTGAACAAGAAAACAATAAAAACCCTATAAAACCAGTCACTATGTTAGATACAACTATTCATCAAGATGATACACAAATGAGATTAATCACACATATGTCATTTTATGGTAGAGATGAAAAGGTAACTTATTTAAAAGAGGTGCAAGATGAGTAAACCATTACCGAGTAAATGCGCCAAATACTGTAAAGACAACGCACAATGCACACGCACCGAATGTAATCGTGAATTAGGTTGGTATGCAGGAACTAAACAGCTTGTTATGTTCAACGATGAGGAATCCGTTAAATGGCAAGAAATTGTTAAGAAGCGAAATGATAGTGAACCGATACCTTTAAAATTTCACTATTGAAATATGAAACACAATGTAGTATAATATTAAGTGACCAAGACAAATATAATTAATTAATCCAGTGTTGATTAGTGTGTAGAGCAAAAGTCTTGGTCGGCTTCTATGTGCTAATGAATACTGGATTTTTATATATTAAAGGAGTGATACAATGTCTAAACTAGACACAACAGAGTTTGTGAAACAATTAAAAGGAATGGTTGAATATGATAGTGAATCAAATAAACATTGGGCTGGATCTAAAATACTTACCAATGAAGATATGAAAGTAATGTGTAGTCATTATTTTGGTCGAGATTATGATTTATTAACAAATTCACAAAAGACAAAAATACGGATCAAAGTATTTAAGAAGTTACGAGGTGGTGAGAATGGGTAGACAGGTAAAAAAAGGTATAGACTATTTCAGCCATGATGTAAATATGCTAAGTGATAGAAAAATGAAATTGCTAAAAGCTAAACATGGACTGATAGGATATGCCATATATTTACGGCTGTTAGAATTGCTATATGAAGAAAATGGATATTACTTAAAAATAGACGAAGAATTTAACATTTTGTTTATAGATGAAAACAATTTAGAAGAAAATGTTTACATAAATGTCTTAAATGATTGCATAAATTATAATTTGTTTGAAGAAAATATGTATAAAAATTACAGTATTCTAACTTCTAAACGAATACAATCTAATTATTTTTCGGCTACTGAACGAAGAAAATCAGTTGAAATCATTAAAGAATATGCCTTAGCTGAAATTATAAATGTTAACATAAACTTGATAAATGTTGACATCGGTACACAAAGTAAAGTAAAGAATAGTAAAGTAAAGAATAATAAAGTAATTAATGAGGAACAAAAACCTGAAAAAAAAGTAACTAAAAGATTTGTACCACCTACAATTAAAGAAATTTCTGAATATTGTCTTGAAAGAAAAAACAAAGTCAATCCTGAACGATTTTTAAGTCATTATGAATCTAATGGTTGGAAGGTTGGTAAAAATAAAATGAAAGATTGGAAAGCTGCTGTCCGTACTTGGGAAAGAAATGACTTTAATAATTCTAACGGTAATAAAGATAACGGACAATTTAGCGATGAGATTGCTGAAAAAAGAAAACGAGAGGTATTTGGAATATGATTTATACAGAAGAAAAGAATTACACAATATATAATGCTTCATGTTTAGATGTTATGGATTCAATGGAAGAAAATTCGATTGATTGTATTGTAACTGATCCACCATATGAAATAGGCTTTATGAATAAAGGTTGGGATAATACAGGAATAGCATTTAGCATAGATACTTGGAAAAAAGCATTAAGAGTATTAAAACCAGGTGGTTACTTATTAGCATTTAATCATTCACGCACATTTCATCGTATGATGGTTGCTATCGAAGATGCAGGATTTGAATTAAGAGATACAATAATGTGGTTGTATGGTAGTGGGTTTCCTAAGTCACATAATATAGCCAAAGCGATTGATAAACAAAGCGGTTATCAAGGTGAAATTATTGGTAAAGCAAAAGGTGTTGGAAATAACAATACAACACAAGCTAAACAATGGAATGGTTGGGGTTCAGCTTTAAAACCAGCATTTGAACCTATTGTCATGGCTCGTAAACCATTCAAAGGAAGTTTAACTGATAATGTATTAAAACATGGAGTCGGTGGACTTAACATTGATGAATGTAGAATAGGTAATGGTAATCATTCAACTGGTAAAAGTGGGAAAACATCAAAAGCATTTGGAGATTATCAATATAGAATTGATAAAGAAATATATTCAACGTCTGGAGAATATGAAACAAAAGAAGTAAACGGCCGATTCCCTGCAAACATAATCCACGATGGAAGCGAAGAAGCAGTTAGTGGGTTTCCTGATACGAAATCAGGTGATTCAAACGGTTTTGTAGGTAAAGATACTAACAAAGTATTTGGTAAATATGCTAATAATGTTATTAATCCTGATAATATATATGGAGACGAAGGAAGCGCATCACGATATTTCTACACAGCAAAAGCAAGTGTTAAAGATAGAGATGAGGGTTTAGATGAGTTCTTATCAAAGTTTACAGCATAAGCGGAGTTTAGACCTAATCATATGGAAAAAAAGGATGCTTTAGAAAAAATAGCTACAAGGCTGCGCATACACTCTATTCTAACGACCTCAAAGGCGGGTTCCGGTCATCCGACTACTTGCATGT
>JBFFLJ010000094.1:0-2790 GCA_041554935.1 Candidatus Izemoplasma sp. | reverse complement strand
TTGGATTGTTTGTAATATTAGTTGGAATTTATGTGTTGAGTTTACAAAAAAAAGAAGGAGCTATTTAGGCTCCTTTTCATTTCTTAATAGTAATATTGTTGATGTGATCAAAGTGTAACACGGGGTGTTCTAAAATATAGTTGATAAGTAGCTCTATGATTTCAATTTGATTATCTTGTACTGTTTCGCTGTTTTTATAAAAGAAGAAATCACCACCACCACTTGCTCGGTAATTGTTCATTGCAAGAGTATAGTCTTGTTCTAAATCAATTGGATTTCCTTGAATTAAGACATTTTCTATTCGCTTTCCAAAATCATTTTTTAGATTGATTGTGTAACTTAATCCATCATACATATCATAGGCGTATAACTGTAATTTTGGGGTGTTAAATTTTGGATGAATCACAATATTATCTTGTTCATCTATTATAAAAAATTCAGCATTTTTTTCAAGTCCTTGAAGTAAAACGCTACCCTTCATTTTCTTTACAACAAGTGTATTAGGATAAATATATGTCCCAATAATATCCCGGATTGTTATATCTTTACTGAAACCAATGACGTTGTTTCCGAGCGAGCAACAAGAAATATCTGCTTTGGTGTATTCAAGTTGGATTTGATTGATTAATGATACAAGAGGATGCTTGTTAATTCTCGCATCAAGTTGATTGATAATTTTCAGTTCCATATCTGTGTGCCCAACAACTTGATCTAAGTAGATATTCGTTTGCTTGTGAACTTCTTCAATTTCCTCATCAATGGTTGGATTACTTGAAACGGATAAATCTGTTAAGACGGTAGAACCTACAGTAAAAGTTTTTGTTTCTGTATCATACAAAATATCGATTGCACCTAACCCTAATGCATTGAATGATGGTTGGAGGTAGTATGTTTGAAATGCTTTACCATGTAAAGTTCGGTGTTGATGTCCAGTAAGTAAAATATCTAATCCTTCAATTTCTTTTAACATTTTATAGCCTTGGTTTTCACCAGTGTCTACGACGTTAAATTGATGGGTTTCTAAATCTCGTTCAAAGCCACCATGGTAACTAGCAATCACCAAATCTACTTGATTGCGGACTTCTAAAACATAATGAGATAACGTTTCAAAAGCATCTAAAAAGTCGATTCCCTGAATTGTGGAAGGTTGTTCCCAGTAGGGGATGTATTGAGTTGTTACGCCAATGAAAGCAATCTTTACACCATCAATTGTAATAATATCATAAGGTTTACCATAAAATGGTTTGTTATCTTTGATAATGTTGGAATTTAGAATTGTGGCGTTGACATTACTGAGATAGCTATCCATGTAATCCAAACCATAATTAAATTCATGATTACCAATAGTGATATAGTGATATTTCATAAGGTTCATAACGGTGGCAATAGGACTGACAGTTAAATTTTGTTTACTTAAAAAATATGTTAACGGTGAACCTTGAATGGTGTCACCGTTATCTATTAGAATTGTGGAATTTGTTGTCAAGGATGCAATTAATGTTGATAGTTTGGATAGTCCAATATTTTCAAATTGGTTTGTTGCATAGTTAAATGGACAAATATAACCATGCACATCTGATGTTTGTAATATCCGAATTGGTACTTTTTTCATCTTGAACACCTCGTTATCATTATATCGTAAAATGAGTAAAGAAAAAAAGCTTTTTAAGCTTTTTGTTTTTTAATACTACACTTAGTATGTTCTATTGCATATAAAATCCATATGTAACCAATAATCACTAATAAAAGGGCAATTGCTTTCCATATCAAATTACCATTAGGTAAGATAATTGGTGAAAATGCGATTCCAACAGCGCTAAAGAATGCCACGACACAACCTGTACAACCAAATGTTAATAAACCAAAGATAAATGTGAAAAAGGGAATGGCATTGGAACCAACTGGTTCGGTTTTTGTCAAGCGATAGTTAATGATACTAAACGATACCATAATCGATGACAAAACAGCAATAATGATATTCATAGCAACATGTAATAATACTATCGTTATACCAAATGTTTCAGTCATAATGGTGTAATTTGTATTCCCTTCAAAATCAAGGAAAACATATAAACCAAAAAAGAATCCAAATAATAGGATCACCATGATGATGTTGTTACGTTTTTTTGCTTCTGTTTTTACAAGTGAAAGCATTAAATCACCTCTTTTTTTATCATAACAAACTATCATGTAAAAAGAAATAAAATTGCATTATAAATAATTTGGGTGTTGCCAACTCTCAAAAGTATGTTACAATACGATTATTAAATTAGAGTGATGGAGAATATAATGAATATAAATCGAGAATTAATTGGATATGATGTAGCAAGGTTGCCACGCTTATTGTGTGGATTTATTATTCTGAGTTTAGGAATATCATTGAATGTAAAAGCCGGATTAGGACTCAGTAGTTGGAGTGTGTTTCATGATGGACTTGCAAATGTTACACCATTCACATTTGGTCAAGTAATCCAAATGTTAGGGATTATTATTCTAGGTTTTAGTGTTATCGTGTTTAAAACAAAAGTAGGACCGGGAACATTGTTGAATATATTACTTGTTGGCTTTATGATTGATTGGTATGGGAAAGTATTACCGATTGAACCAGATAATTTTTTATCTAAAGCAGTTGTCTTGGCGTTTGGAATTTTCTTTATGACCCTTGGCCGCGGAATATATATTTCTTCGAGACTTGGCGCAGGTCCACGAGATGGGCTATTTGTTGGACTAAGTCGAATTACACAAGTTGACGTGAAATACGTCAAACCAGCGATTGAAGTAACTGTCTTA
>JBFFLJ010000093.1:0-2931 GCA_041554935.1 Candidatus Izemoplasma sp. | reverse complement strand
TGTGACAAGAGAGGGGACATATCCACTACTTAACACTATATTATTAGAAAATACTCCTTCTAAAATTAAAGCTACAATCATGAGTGCATTTGGTCAACTTGATGCGATAGGACAACTCCTATCTGGGGCGTTAATGGTGGGTGCAAGTATTGTCCTTGGTATTACTGGGATGTACTTACTTACAGCTATATTACTCATTGTTCCTATAATCCTAATTCCCCAAACTAATCGAAATAAAAACTACTAATTGAAAAAAGAAATGACACACTTATAGGGATCATTTCTTTTTTATTCTAGATATAAGGGAACTTCTTTTTCTATGCAAAATTCAATCATTATTAGTGCTATCTTAATTTTTACCTTTGAGAGTATATAGGAGTAAAATTAGATCATTATAATGGTTCGTATAAAAACTTAAAAAATGTGTAAAAATTCTCTTTTTGATGTTGACAAAACAAATGTTAGTCGTATAATACTAGTGTGCATATGCCCGCATTTAACTACACAGAAAGTTGAAAATTATAGGACTATACGCAGAAGGAGAAAAAATGAAAAAAGAAATCATTGTAATTGGCGGAAGTGCAGCAGGCTTAGTTGCAGCTCTTACTGCAAAATCAAATCATCCAGAAAAGACAGTATTATTGATTAGAAAGGAAGAGAAAGTTTTAATTCCTTGTGGGATACCTTATATATTTGGTACGCTTGCATCATCAGAAGAAGATATCCTTCCTGATAATGGATTAATTAGTGCTGGTGTTGAAATACTTGTTGGTACGGTAGATCTTATTAACCCAGAGAGTCATTCAGTGACTTTAGAAACTGGTGAAACATTCACATATGAAAAATTAGTTGTAGCTACAGGTTCTACTCCATTTGTTCCAAACTTTATTGAAGGAACTGATTTAAAAAATGTATTTGTTATTCCTAAAAACAAAACATATTTAGATGCTGTTAAGAAACAATTAGATGACGTAAAGAATGTTGCTGTTATTGGTGCTGGGTTTATTGGGGTTGAATTGTCTGATGAACTAGCTAAAGCCGGTAAAAATGTTACTTTAATTGAAGCACAAGAAGATGTTCTATGTTGTGCATTTGATACAGAGTCATGTAAAATCGCAGAATCAATTTTGGTTGAACATGGTGTTAAAGTAATGACATCATCATTTGTTAAAAAGCTTACTGGACCTGGCATTGTAAAACAACTTGAACTTGCTTCAGGAGAAACTCTTGATGTAGATGCTGTCGTCCTTTCTATCGGATACAAATCTAATGTAGAACTTGCAAGAAAATCAGGTATAAGCGTTAATAAACAGGGCTCAATTAAGGTTGATGCATACATGCGAACTCATCAAAAAGATATTTTTGCCTGTGGCGACTGTGCTCAAAAACGAGACTTTGTAACAGGAAAAATCACAAACGTTATGCTAGCATCTACAGCGTGTGCAGAAGCAAGAGTTGCTGGTATGAATTTATACGAGTTGAGCACAATTAAAAAATTCAACGGAACAATTGGTATTTATTCAACAAATATTGGAAAAACTTCTTTTGGAGTAGCAGGAATTACAGAAAAAAGAGCTGCCGCAGAAGGATTCAATATCGTTTCGGCGACATTTAAAGGAATGGATCGTCATCCTGGTAAATTGAATCAGCCACATTTTCAATCAGTAAAATTAGTAGCAAATAAAACGACTGGAATTATTCTGGGTGGAGAAGTTATAGGTGGAAATTCAATTGGTGAACTAACAAATGTCCTTGGGTTTATCATCCAAAATAACATGACAGTATGTGACTTGCTTGTGTCTCAAATTGGGACACAACCAATGTTGACAGCTTCACCAGCGAAATACCCACTTATTGAAGCAGCAGAGATGATATCTCGAAAAATGAGGAATTAGAGTTTACTAAAAATCTATAAAAGCCTATAAGACGAATGTTGTTTTACGCGTTTGAGTTTTGTAGGTTTTTTTTGTGTTTTGTTCAAACATAATAAATATAATAAATTTCCCAAAGAGATTGTAATACTTATATTTTTATCTATAAAAATTGGAAGAAGGTGTATATAGTAAGTACTTTACAAATATATAATAAAGTAGTAAATGCAATTGGTCACACCTAGAAGATTAAATAACACAATTCAATAACTGTATTTTGAACTTCAAAGCGATATAATGAATTATGACTACGGGGTTTTCTATTAATTCTATTTTGATTAATCTATATGAGTTATATTCGCAATTAAAATGTTTTCATCGGAGATGATTATGGAAAAAGTTGTCCTAGATTAAATCGATTTTTATAAAATAAGTATCTTGCTTGAAGGATTTAACAAATCTACAGGCTTTGTAACAGCGATTTTAGATTTAGAAGGTAACATCTTATCTAAATCAGGATGGGGACATATTTGTACAGGGTTTCATCGTGTCAACTCCCAGACAAATAGAAATTGCATGATTAGTGATACACAACTTGCAAACATGTATAAGGAAAATGGATTTAATATCTGTAAATGCCGTAATGGTCTAGTAGATGTCTCGGTTCCCATCATTATTGATGGAGAGCATGTTGGCAATCTTTTTACAGGCCAATTTTTCTTTGAAAAACCTGAGGAATCATTTTTTATAAAACAGGCAGAAAAATATGATTTTGATAAAGAAGTATATATTAATGCGTTAAAAGAAGTTCCTATCGTTTCTGAGGAACAAGTAAAAGACATCGTAAAATACTTGTTGAATATTACAGACATAATTATCAATTTATCCTCTAATAGAAGTTCCAACAAGAATAGTTGCAGATTTAAACATATTAAATCAAATAGAGTTTTAAGAATTATGTTTGTCGTTATGCTCTTCTTTGGTTTATATAGTGAAGGAATAGATCGAACACATGAATTATACATCCTTGATAACCTTAAATTTAGAGAGCTTTGGGATA
>JBFFLJ010000092.1:0-2964 GCA_041554935.1 Candidatus Izemoplasma sp. | reverse complement strand
TGTGCAAATATTTTAACACATAAAAAACTAAAAAAAGTGAAAATCTGCAAAATAATTTGATTAAAAATTTAGCGATTTTCACTTTTCTTTTACTACTACTAACCTCAGATATTAGCAGCAGTTCTCCGCCCTGTTGCGGGATGTTGTGTATAATCGTCATACGCTAAATAAACGATAATCGGGTTGCTTAACGCATCACAGCACGGCTGGGTACTGTACTTCGCAGCCTTGATCCCTGTTATTTGTCTTTTTACTTCATTCAAGCAAATAACTATCTGAGTAGAAAGGAATCCTGTAATTGCATTATAAAATATGTTCATTATCTTCTTCCGTACAAATTTCGTTAACTTCTTTTTCCTCAGTATTGAAGTACAGCGCAGCAATAATAGTAATTGGATACGCAAATAATAATATCAATACGAATACTGTAAATAAAATTATTATAATTGTTTTCATAAGATTTAAGATTTTAGTTTAATGGGGAAGCTACTATTATTCACTTCCCCAACTGCTTACGCAGCCATTTTAGTTGTGCCTGTTATCGGCTTTATTTTCTCCATTATCTTCTGCAATCGCTGTCAAAACCAGTCAGCCCCATGTGCGGTCTGTTCCCGCTGTCAGCATCGCTTATATATTTGGTACCTGAGGTAAGTCACTTGCCGAAACCCCATTTATTTTTAAATCAATAAACCACAATTGAAATGTGGAGCTGAGGGGAGTCGAACCCCTGTCCAAACGATCATCCAATAACTTCAACGAAAATAAATATCTTTATACGCCTGTCTTTTTATCCCACAGAATAACGTGTTCTCTGGTTGAATACTTAACACATTGAGCAATGGCAATTTCAACTGCTATCTTGCTATTGTGCATAACTTCATCCCGTGTCTGTCCCTCAGGCATCAGTATTACTTGATTCCTTCTAATCAATCCTGATTCTAAAAAATCACACTGTATCTCCATCCAATCATCAATATCACTAACAACAAATTTGAACCAACTGTTTGAATATTTTGCTAGTTGCTTGATAACTCTAGGCTTATATCTCGACACAAGAGAATTTCCGCTATTAGACAACTTAGGAGAGTTATTCCAACAATCTATCAACATCTCTAATTGAGGACTTACAGGAAGGACTGCTTCATTCTCAATTTCAATAAGCGGTTTAAACAAGTAACGATCAATAAACGCTTGGATGAATGCTGCTAATTGTATTTGCTGCTTTAACGGACTTCCCCCTGTTATCACTAAATGATTTCCAAGATTAAGTCTAGCAATAACGTTATGCTTTTCCATCATCTCAAATAACTGCTCGAAACTGTAATCGTCTCCTTGTCTCCATACTTCTACTGTATCACACCAAGAACAGTTAAGTGTGCATCCCATTAATCGTAAGAATACTGCTGGATGTCCTGTGTACACACCTTCTCCTTGTACAGTGTCATAGAAAATCTCACTAACTCCAAGTAGTTGATTGGAGTTAGTATTAGCTATAAGCTTAGGATCATTAATACTTCCTGCTGCGATTAATTGTTTACTCATTTTCTTCTAACTTTTTTGCGATATTAAGGAGTTGCGTCTGTAAATCTCTACCTTCAACCATAAAATTTATGGCTTTTTTCTCATCTTCTCTATACCAAGCCCAAGTCTTAGGTGTTTCACTAACTCCTATTCCGCTAAGTAACGGAAACTGTTCTTTGAATTTATAATATAAGAAAACAGCAATGTTTTCAGCACTAGGTTGTTTTGGTAAAATTTCGTTTAAATGCCTGTGATCTAACTTAGAATCAATAAATTCTTTGATGGGAGCTAAATCCCCATAATCTTGTACGAAACTTGTATAATCTAATCCATAACTGCTCAACTCAACTTTAATAATGTAGTTGTGTCCGTGCATTCTCCCGCATGGATGTTCGTTTCGTAATCCTGTAAGGACATGGGATGCTGAGAAATGAAATTCTTTTGTAATTGTAAACATGTATTTTATTTATTAATGGATTTGAAAAAGAAAACAGAAGCCGCTGAACCTACTTAAACCAATAAACCTAAACTCAAACAATCAGTAACAACGAAACAAAGCTAAAAAATGCGGCTTCTGTTTGTATCAATTAAATAGACTACAAATGTAAGTATAAATATTCGATTTTGCAATAGTGTTTTGAGCGATTTTAAGCACGTTTAAGCGTATCAAATTATTCTGCTTGACTTTCTGTTGTGATTTGCTTTATTTCGTTTTAAATGCTGCTCATTTAATCTTTCCGCTAGTCTATTGATAGACACGGCTGCTGCTTTGCAAGCTTTTGTTAAATTTGCAAATATTTGATTAATTTCCTTGTGTGTCATTTCATGTGCTTATAAAGTTT
Organism: Candidatus Izemoplasma sp.; assembly: GCA_041554935.1. Lineage (GTDB taxonomy): Bacteria > Bacillota_I > Bacilli_A > Izemoplasmatales > Izemoplasmataceae > Izemoplasma. The sequence continues at coordinate 601 of JBFFLJ010000092.1, read as the reverse complement.
TCTACGACTTTTTGCACTTCTTCGGAATACTGTGCTTCTATTAGTACGTCGTCATGTATAATATTGCACTTAATACCCCTACTAAAACAATACTGTGCAATAAATTGCTGAATTTGAAATTGTGTTTTACATTCTTGAAACTTAAATACTGGTGATAATTTATGTGTTCCCATAATATTTATATTTTTAATTAAAACTCCCTAAATTTGGTCTACCTATTTGTAATCGTTGCAGAACATGAACTTGATCTGTTTCGTGAAATCCATCTTCTCTTACAACAATCTTATTAATTCTCGTAATTCCTAACTTCTTTTCTCTTCCGTCAGGTCCTTGATTCAATCCGTACATTGCTGTAACGTGTGCTAACTTTCTCTTATCTTCTGAGAAGTTTCCTAGTTTCAGCAATTCCTGTTCATGTGCTTTTGCATCAGCTTGTGTAGGTGCAACAACTAAACAATTATGCTTTTGTGACATTCCTCGCAATGCTCTCCAAATGCTATCTATTTGATGTCGCATTTCTGTTCTTTCTGTGGAGACTAATAAATCTGCGTAATCAACTAAAATCAAATCAGGAACAAAATCGTCTTTTCTTTCCCACGTT
>JBFFLJ010000091.1:0-2986 GCA_041554935.1 Candidatus Izemoplasma sp. | reverse complement strand
TTGCGTTACACTCATCTTATCTAGCTCGGCTTGTGTGTATCCTGCTTTGATGAGATATGTTTGCATTAACTTAATTTGTTTGTATGTCATTATTCCCACTCCTTCTCAACAACATACACTCTTGATTGTGGTGCGTGGGTTAATTTAAATTTATCAAGTGTTAAAGGGTGCAATTTATATTCAATCTTACCCAATACGCCACCTCTTGTTTTAACACAAACATATTCTTCTAGCTTATTCCACGAAACAAACTCGGTTACTGCGATTGCTTCATCATACACAATCAAATCTTTAATCTTAATAGCGTATTTTTGGTTGGTGTAGCCTTGATTAATTAACCATTCTTTATCATATGTTTCTACTCCACACTGTAAATCTATTGCATTAAAAGATACATTTGCTCTTTCGTATGGACTGTTTGGATATTCTTCATAATATTTACTACACTCATCAACAACAAACTCCGCTACCACTGCGCCTTTTCCTTCGTATTCACACCAATATCTAGGCATAGGGTTTGTTTCACTTACTGGTGTTATCCCTTGTTTAAATTTCCCTTTACTCTCATACAAATACACTTTTGTGCCTTTTGCTATTGGATAATTTCTAAATTCAAATTCCTTTTCTCCGTTGATAATTTGCTTTAACCATTTCGGTTGTATCGCTATCATTATTGCTTTATTCATAATTTACTTCCTCTAATTCTATCCTTGTAGGGCATTGTTTTTTCATCGCTTTAGCATAATCTTCACTAAATATTGATTCTTCTTTATTACACGCTACCAAGTATTCAAAATCACATTCCTTTACATATGTTCCATCAAACTTTATTCTATATTTCATTATTCTCCCTCATTTCTTTTTTTATTGCTTGATTTATTACTTGTTCGTTCTCTGTTGCTACATATCTTATTTGTTGATCGAGACTTGCTATCTCAACCATATTCCAATACTCTTTCCAAACAGTCAAAGCTCTTTGTTTTTTCTTTTTCAAATCATCGTCAACTTCTTGCTTGTCTTTAGGCAATCGGTATCCTGGATTGTTACTTGTCAAATCACTAATGATATATCTATTAAAAGGCATACCATTCTTTTTGACGTACTTTCTTCTACGATAACCAGTAGATGCGTTTCTAATCTTTCTCATAGCGTTTTCCTCATCATACTCACTTGGATTCATCGGATCAAAGAAAATTCTTCTAGCAATATCTTTCATGGAAATGGAGAAGTTTTTGCACTCATCTGTTATTATTTTAAACCATTTCCAAACATATGGTGGAGTAGTATGTTTTTTGTGTTCTAAAGGTTGTGAAAATACCATCATGCTATTTGGTAAAACAGTGCTTATTTTAGAGAAATTACCTTCTTTTATGGTTGTGATTTTGCCTTTTCCATATAATGAGTTAAGTACATCTCTCATTTGATTATAAGTCAAATCTATTTTCCTATGTTTTTTAGTAATTCCTCGAAGCATATCATTTGTAGTTAAAATAGGTTGTTTCATTTGACATAGTAAATCAAATACTATTGATTCATTGTTTTGTTTAGCAATTCCTTCACCTCTAAATTCTTCCATTATTACTCCACCTTTCCGTTTTTTATTTTAAAATACAGTTTCTTTAATTGTTGTTGATTCATCTACCTTAGTTGCTAAGATTTGTTCTCCGAATACTTTTACCATTTGTAAATGTTCTTTATCAAGCCCAGACATCTCATCAATGAAAACGAATGATTTTGGTATCTTGTAGCTCTCTTTAATCTTGCTAATAATTTCAGTTGCTCTTACTGGGAACATTCCAGTGTTTATTGTTTTGATATTAACAAATCTATCCTTAATATCTCTAACATAAATTTCACACATTCTGGTATCGTATTCACCGTTTGATACATTTAGTTTATACAGTTTGAATTGCACATTATTACCAAATATATTAGATACTTTTTTATCAAGTTTCTCATACATTTCTTTTTCAAGTTCTTTAATAAGGATTACAATATCGTTCTGAAGCTGTAAATCATCTTGTATAGTTTCTAGTTCTTTGCGTTTAATATCAGCGTTTCTACGATAAGAGTTCGCTGTTGATTCAGCATTAGCAATCTCATTGAATGGTGTTTTTTGTAATTCAAGTTCTTCTATTTTATTATTAATATTGATAACCGCTTGTTGTGAGTTTGCTCGAAGTTCTTCTATTTGATTACCAAGCTCGATGATTTCATTTTTGTATGCAATGATTATTGGATCGTTTACTAAATCAAGTTGTGGTAGTTCTAATTTTTGAGTTGCCACTTCTTTTTCTAAGTTAGTTTTTTCGTCACTTATAACCTTTATATTTTTATCCAACTGGATTTGTTCTCTTTGCATATCTAAGATTGTATCGGCTACTATCTTAACATCATCAGTTAAAGTCTCTACACCTTCAGCAAGTCCGTTGATAGTTTCTTTTATTTCAATACCTTTGTTACTTACTTCTTGCATTTTAACATCTTTATATTCTCTTGTTTTAGAGACATCAAATACTACTCCACAATCAGGACAAGTATATTCTACACCAACTTCATCAGGATTTTTGAGTTTGTGATATTGATTTATTAAATCTTCTTTTGTTGCTTTTGCAGTAGTAAGCTTACTCTGTTTAAGTTCAAGTTGAGTTTGTAATCTTGATAGTTGGTTCTCTTTTTCAGTTATTTTACCTCGAAGGTCATTTCTTTTATAACTTAATTGTAGAAAAGACTCTATTTTATCATTTAACTCTCCAGCTTTACTATTCTTATTTAATAACGTTACTTTTTCCTGGTGTTCTACTCTAAGCACGTTCTCACGCTCGTAAATATCATTTTGTTTTGCTGTTATGCTGTTGTTGATAGTAACAATATTTTGATCTAACGTACCGCTTTGTTGTTTTTTCAACTCTCTAATTTTAGTATTAATCTTAGTAATTTCAAGTTTAGCGTTTTCTATTTCCTCTTTACTTGCTACTACATTGCT
>JBFFLJ010000090.1:0-3073 GCA_041554935.1 Candidatus Izemoplasma sp. | reverse complement strand
ATTTTCTAAAATATGTAATAGTAAAACACTGCATTATTGTGTGAAATATGAACGAACAAACCACAACACAGTCACGATATATCTTGTTAACTACGAAAGACTATATGAAACAGAAAAGCAGTTAGAATTATTTAGTAGAGTAGTTGGTTCTGGGATTAGTATGTTTGCGGGAAGTACATGGTGGATTGATTCTGATCGTTCCACAAAACAGTTTTTCCAATCAGACAATGGACCCAAGATTCTTGGGATGGAAATCAGTGAAAACAAATTATACAATGTTGATGAGTTTCAAAAGATTCGTAATCGGGCTGGAAATTTCTCAGAGTTTTATGAAGAGAGTCTCGAAGCGGAAGCCGCATCATTTGTTAGAATGAAAAATGGTGAAACAGATTACTTTGGTGGTCGAACACCATGCACGACTGTAAACGAGGAAATTGTGTGGGTCGAGTCGTATGGTAAATGTTTGATTAGATATCCAAATGGTTTACCACGATTTTTTGTCGCAGTCGATTTATATATGACTGATATATTTGAAAAAATAAATCAATTGGAAATCATTCAAAATCTAACGGAATATGGTTTAACAGGAGCGAGAGTTGGTCTGTGGTATTATCAAAGACACTTTTTAGAAGGAAAATACTACTGCACAAAATCATATAATGACCTTATGAATGTCGGTGAGACATATGAAAAGATGTCCGTATTTGATATGGTTGATGTCCAAATTAAGAGATGTAGACTGTTTAACCCAGAATACGAAGCGTATTTAGAGAACTTTAAAAACACACATAATAACCTTTTTACATCCGAAACCAATACATATCATCTTCATATTCCTAATTATAGCAAAAACGGCGAATTACAGTGGATTGAAGTTAGAGGGAACGTCATCGAAAGAAATAGCGATGGTGAGATTATGTTGTTTGTAGGAATCAATGTTGATGTCACCAAATCTTTTTTAAGAAACCAAGAACTTGAACGACTAAAAATTCAAAATGAACGTTTACAACTCGCAGAGCAACTTGCTGTTAAAGCAAGGGATCTAATTGTTTGGTACCAAGATGAAGAAATATTGAAATCTAAGAATCATGTCTTTGTAAACTGTGTTGTAGCGGAAAAGCTAGGACTAACTAGAACCAAAGAAGGATTAATAACTCTTTCTGATTTCTATAGCACTTTTGTTCGCAATGATACCGAATCTAAAAAAATGAGAAAAAAATTCTTAAAAAGACTAAAAAGTGTCTATACTTTAGAAACAGATTCTGTCAAAAAGACACTAACAAAGAATCTAAATTTCAAAACAAATGAAGTTGTCTACTTAGAACATTCTCTCCAAGTTTCTGAAAAACACAGTGATGGTTCGATCCGTTTAATTGGTGGGATATCAATTGATGTTACTGAAAATATTCTCTACCAAAAACGGATTAAATATTTAGCTAATTATGATTCTTTAACCAATGTCCACAATCGAAACTATTTTGAAAAATATATTACAAAATCACTTCCAATGACATACTCTATCACAATCTTTGATATTGATGGTTTGAAGTTAATTAATGATGCATTTGGTCATTTAGAAGGTGATAAAGTTATTGTTCAATTGGCTGCTTTCCTAAAAGAAATCTATACAAATTCGATATTCATCGCAAGAATTGGTGGTGACGAATTTGCGATTGTATCTTATGAAACAGACATAATTAAAATTCGTCAATCCGAAGCATCGCTATATAATCTAATTGAAGAATACAACAATAATTCAATGATTCATATCAATGTCAGTAAGGGAGAAACTGTTGTTAGTGATAATGAAGTATCTTTTGACAAAGCATTCATAAAAGCCGAGAATCTAATGTATCGAAAAAAATTGAACAGTCGCAATTCACGCAAATCAAAAATGCTTGATTCAATCGTTGAAACACTCCGAACTAAAACCGAAGAGACAAAAGAACATAGTATGAGATTATCAAATCAGGCAGTGTTAACATTGCGAGAATTAGGAATGGTTCGCTCAAGTGAAATTGATGCCATTCAAATCATCTCAAAAGTCCATGATATCGGGAAAATTACAATTCCCCATCATATCTTAAATAAGCCTGGTAAACTAACTTTAGAAGAATACGAAGTCATTAAAAAACATAGTGAAGCCGGCTATAAAATCATTAAAAATATTACTGAAAGTGATGAAGTTTGTGATGGTGTTTTATTCCACCATGAAAAATGGGATGGCACAGGATATCCGCAAGGTTTAAAAGGGGAATCAATTCCCATCTTTGCGAGAATCATCAGTATTGTTGATGTTTATGATGCAATTACAAACGACCGTGTATATCATAAAGCGATATCTCATGATGAAGCTGTTAAAGAAATTGTTAGTTTATCAGGAACTCATTTTGATCCTAATATTGTCAAAGCATTTTTAAAGGCATGTTTCAATATTGAAGTGGAACAATATCTCTTAGAAACAAATGTATCAGGTGATGAAATATCAAAACTAAACTTAGTTTCAGCAAGTGATCCCTTAGATGCCTAACAAAAAAGTACTATCAAATGATAGTACTTTTCTTATATCTATTGTTTTGATTTTGTTGTTGGTCGTACAGTTCCGATAACAGGATCAGTAATTCTTCTTTTGAAAGATCCATTTGTTTGCTTAATAGCACATTATCTTTTAAAGCATTTTTAACTGTCAGTAGTTTCTTCTTTTCTAAAGAATTATTTGTGTTCTTTTTTACATAAGATCCTTTACCAGCGACGGTGTAGATATAGTCTTCTCTTTCTAAGAGTTCCCATGTTTTTTTAATTGTGATAATACTAACACGTAATTCTTTTGCCATTACTCGAATAGAAGGTAGTGGTTTATCTGATTGCAAAGATACCATTCAATATTTGTGTTGATATTTGATCAAACAATTGTTGGTAGATTGGAGTTTGTGATGTTGTCCTGATGATTATCGATTCCATTAGTTGATACTTTCAAAATTTGAGATTGATCGTTTTATCGTGATAACTGTTAAAAGGCTTGCGACAACTACTCCAATTGTGAAGATTATCATTTGTGTTCCAAGAGTTCCTT
>JBFFLJ010000089.1:0-3154 GCA_041554935.1 Candidatus Izemoplasma sp. | reverse complement strand
TGCTCCAGGAGATAGAGAGATTATTTCATATTGATCCTGAACAAGCAAAGTCAACCTATCTAGGATTCCCAGCCAATTTAAGTGGTACAGTATATAAGCAATTCGATTTAGATAGAAACGTTAAACCAGCGACACATGAATACATGGATTTAATAGTAGGAGTAGATGTTGGTGGTAATGATGCTACAACAGCAATAGCTCGTGGTGTAATAGGTAATTACGAACACATGGAGTTCTTTAAGCAATACTATCATAAGAACGGTGTGAGCGTAGGAGTAAAGACTATTAACGATTATAGAGATGATATACTAAACTTCTGTCATGAACTATTCTTAAAGTATAAGAAGATTATAATATTGTATATAGATAGTGCAAGTAACACTACACTAGGGATGATATTACAAAGAGAGATAGATTTACATTATAAGTTCATTGATATGCGACCATTACCAAAGATGAAAAGAAGAAAGAAAACTAAAAAGGAAAAATCGGTAATACAAGAACGTGGAGATGTAACTAACTTAGCATTCGGTGCTGAATACTTCTCGATTGATCCAAGTTTAACACAATATATTAAAGCATTGGAAAGTGCTGAATATAATAAAAAAGGTGACTTAGCTGATGATGGCCGAAGCGATATAGATAGTATAGATGCAGGATGGTATAGTTGGCTAGAAGATATGGATATCATAAATGACACAATAGTCAGAGGAGTGAGAATGTGAATGAAAGTGTAATTAAAGAATTAGCAGCAGTAATGGTACAAAGAGGATATCGAGTACCCACAACAACAATATATCAAAAGATGAGGGAATGGGTAGACTTCTATATGGGAGAAGTCACGAACTTCCACAAATTCAACTTAAAGACTATTGATGGTAGAAATCATACGGTTACTAAGCCGAGTTTGAATGTAATGAAGTTGATATGTGAAACGTATAGCTCGTTACTATGGAATGAGAAAAGTGGATTACAAGTAGATAAAAAGAATCAAGCAATATTAGATGATGTAATTAAGAATAACAATATCTATGGTGAATTGAATACATTCTTAGAGAAAACAGCGTTATATGGAACAGGAGTAGCGATTGAATACATAGCAGATAAGGAAACTCGTATAGGTTTCTCATATGGTGATTCAATGGTTATAACAGATTACAGTAATACTACACCTAAAGGGATTGTATTAATTCAAAGAGTGCAAAAGAATAAAAAGTATTATTCACATATAACAATTCATACATATAAACAAGGTATCTATCGAGTAGAGCATGAGGTGTATGAAAGTAAGAAACGTACAAGGCTAGGTAATAAAAGACCAACTTTAGAACCTATATTCACAGAGAAAGAAAGTGCAGGACTTAAAAAGATTGTTACTATTGAAGGGAATAAGATAGTTAAGTTCTATGTTGAATATAAGACTGATACACCACATTTTCAAGTATATAAATATTCAATATCAAACAACTTTGATTTCTCACCAATGGGAATATGTGCAGCAGCTAACTCAATGGGAGTATTAAAAAGTATAGACGATAAGTTCTTCAGCTCAATAGAGGACAGCGTTAATAGTCGTAAGAAGATATTCTTTGATGAACAATCAAGTAAGTCAGAAGGCCAAAAACGTTATGTTGAAGATACAGATAGCATAGTAGTTGATTATATTGAGTTCTTAGATCGGGACCAAACATTATATAAAACAGCTAAACTAGGTGAAGAGAAATTTCAAATTTACTCACCGACATATACACCTGAAGCACATACTGAAGCAATACAATTTGATTTAAACTTATTATCACTTAAAACAGGATTAGGTAAGAACTATTTCAACTTTACAGAAGGTGGCGTATATGTCAATGAAGCTAATGTATTCTCTAGTAATAGCGATATGTGGCGTAATAGACAAGCTAATGCAAACCTATTAAAGATATTTTTAACTAATATGATGAAGTCTATAATGTACTTAGAAGGCGTAGATAATAAAGAATATGAAGTTCAATTAGATGATTCAATGATAATCAATGATGAGCAAGAGTTAGAAAATATGAAAATGGATGCAATGGATAGTTTAATACCTGAATGGCGATATGTAGCAAAACGCTATAAACTAACAAAGCAAGAAGCAAAGAAATGGATAGAAGAAGCTGAAGAAAACGATGGCTATACAGAGCCAGAAATTGTTATTACTCCACCGACTGAAGACAATGTTGAAGATGATGTAGATGCCGAAGAGTAAAGTAGAGCAAATTAACGATGCTTTCATTGAAATATTAACTAAAGAGAATAGTAGACAGTATGCACAATATATCAAAAGTACCAATAGAGAGTTAATTGATAACATAGATGACTTATCTCCAAGTAAGGTAAAACAGATAGTCAAGAATGCTAAAGTTAACATAGATGATATAGCGTTATTGTTTATGATACAAAACGCAGTCTTATTGATAGTAGCTAAACAAGATAAAAAGAAAGATAATAGTCTACTACCGATAATAGCAATCATAGGATTGTATAGTTTAAAAAACCCTAAGCGATTTGTTCGTAAAATAGTTAAGATTAACAAGGGTGTAGGTTTAAACGCAAGAGAGAAGCAAGCACAAGCTATTATACAAGGATTTAAGAGCGATAACGCTAAGATTCTAAAAGATGCAAGACGAGTTGCAAGGAATCAACTTGATCGAACGCAATTAAAGAGTAAAGTATCACGCAATATGATAAGAGATTTGAATAAAGGTATAAAAGAAAAGAAATCAATTAAAGAGATTAAGAATAGTCTTATAAGGAAATATAATAACCTAAGCAATGTAGAACGAGCATTAGATACTGAACTTCATGCACAAAGCGAATATGTAAGACGAGTACATAGTGAAGCATTAGGCTATACACACAAGACTTGGAAAACACAACAAGATTCAAGAGTACGTGAAACTGCATTCCATAAAGGAGTAGCAAATCAACGAGTTCCAATAGGTAGTGACTTTAGAGCAGGAGGATTAAGAGCAGAACAAGCAGGAGATCCACAACTACCACCAAGCGATAGAATAAGATGTAGATGTTATTTAGTTTATGATTAGCAACAAAGGAATAAAACATAAAAGGGCTGTGCCTTAACACAGGAGTAACACAATCTAGTTGCCCAACTAAAATAATGGGG
>JBFFLJ010000088.1:0-3163 GCA_041554935.1 Candidatus Izemoplasma sp. | reverse complement strand
TCAATTGATACATAAATAGTAAGTTAGCGAGTTTACTTTGCGCATACGCCATATATTTACTATATCTTGCTCCTGGGACATAAGGAAACTTATGGAATTTAATATTACCGTATTTATGGGCGATGCTACTCGTAATCACAATTCTTGATTGTGGTGTTTGTTTGATCACATCAAACAACAAATACGTTAATAAAAAATGTCCGAAGTGGTTAACACCAATTTGTGATTCTAATCCATCTTTAGTAGATGTATAAGGTGGTGTCATAATTCCCGCATTATTTAACAAGACATCTAATTGTTGGTATTTTTCTTTAAATTCTTCAGCAAAGTGCTTAATAGAAGCAGAATCACTCAAATCTAAAATCATCAAATCAATCTTCGCATTTGGTATTTCTTCTTTGATCTTCGTGATTGCCTGTTCCCCACGCTCTTGACTTCGTGATGCCATAATTACTGTTGCATTATGACGACTAAACTCTTTGACACTTTCATAACCAAGTCCACTATTACCACCAGTAACAACAAAAATCTTACCAGTTAAATCAGGAATATCACTTGTTGTCCATCCATCGTATTTCATTGTATCGCCTCCTAAAGAGTATTATACACTAAACCAAATTGACTTTTTATAATAATACATAAAAAAAACGAGGAAACCTCGTTTTTTATTTTACTGGGATTGGTACAAATACTCTTGTAGCTACTTCTTTATCTAACATATAAAGACCAGCGTCTTTAACAAGTTTGACTTTTTCAATGAGTTTTGAGAAGTTTTCTTCCTCTTCAACTTGTTCATCAACGTACCATTGTAAGAAACTTACAGCAGCATAATCATTCACTTCATGAGAAATTTTCATTAAGTTATTGATACGTGCTGTTACTGTTAATTCATGAGCTAATGAAGTTTCAAGCACTTCTAATAATGATTTGAAATCATTTTTAGGATCAGCAAATCCCGTAATATTTACACGAGCTCCACGGCTATTTAGGTATGCAATGAATTTTTTTGCATGTGCTAATTCTTCTTCGTATTGCACCATTAACCAATTTTCAAATCCATCTAATCCGAGTGTTGCTACGTAACCTGCCATTGCAAGATAAATATGTGCTGATTCAATTTCATAATTAACTTGTACATTAATTGCGTCTAATAATTTTTGATTCAATATTATCATCTCCTTTACTCTTTAAATTATAACATACCAATACCTGAAAACCAACTAATTCACATCTTTATCGCTTAAAATTGCTTTGGCTTTTTGTGTTGTTACAAAATGAACTTTGGCAAACGAACGTAAATAAGATTCTCCTTTTTCATGAATGATATTGGCGACTTGCTGATCAACCTTTTTACTCGCTCCTTTTAATAACTCATACCCGCTTTTTTCTTGAAGAAGAGTAAAGTATTGTAAAAAGGCATATCTTGCGATAATACTACCAACCGCAACACTAGCGTATTTGCTTTCAGCTTTTGTTGTAAAGATAATTCCTTTAATGATATCTTGTTCTTGATTGAGATATCGATAATACAATGATTCTTCGGCAAATTGATCAACAATAATTTGCGGTTTATGATTGATTTTCGCTAATAAACTACGAATCGCACTATTATGAAGATACGCTTTCAATTTATTTAAGTTATATCCTTTTTCAATCATTTCATTGTATTTTTCATTATGCAAAGCAACCATACTATATAATATCTTATCTTTTAACATCGGACCAATCTTCATAATGTACTCATCTGTCAGTACTTTAGAATCATTGATTTTTAATCCTTGTAGAAAAACAACATCTTTTTCTTGAACATACGCCGCACAAACAACAACCGGACCAAAGTAATCTCCGGTTCCCACTTCATCACTACCAATGCTTGGAAAGAAGTAGTCATTTGCTTTTGCTTTGCTTTTTAATGGTGGGACTTTGACATCTAACTGCAACATTTTTACCCACATATTATATTCATTCAAAGCATCTTGTCCTTGAAACATCACTTTATGTGAATGATAGATTGTCACACTCACAAATTCGGTTTTGGCAAAAAACAACACATTTGTGTTTTTAGTGTTTGCTTGGTAGTCTTGATAAAATGTAATCAGACGTTTGATTGATGAGACATCGAGCGTTATGACATAATTCATTATTTCCACCTCTGTCTTTCATTTTAACACATTATTTGATAAAATAGTTATCGGGAGTGATGAATATGCATTTTGATACAACAATTCTTGAATTTTATAAGATCCAAGAACAAATTACAAGAATGGCTAGTACCATCAAAGGAAAAGAACTTACTAAAGAAATCTCTCCGTCGAACAATCATCTTGAAATCAAACGATTACTCGGAGAAACGGATCATGCCTACCAAATCATAACATTATATAAAGAACCACCTTTTGGAGGAATTCGTGATTTACAAGATACATTAGCCAAAGCAAGAATTCAGTCGGTGCTTCGCCCAACTGAATTTTTAAGCGTGATAGGATTATTAGAGGCAACGTCAAATCATGTTGTCTTTTATCGTAATGTAAAGGAAACTGAAATCAAAGGCGACGCCCTCGATTTTTACTATGATCAATTAACAACAATCAAAGGGTTAAAACAACAAATCGAACAAGTCATCTCAAATGATGGTGAAATCCATGATTCGGCATCACATGATTTATCCCGTATTCGTGCTAAAATATCGCAAAAACAAAACAAAATTACTGAAAAACTAAATACTGTCTTACAAAAAGACGCATCCAAATTAACCGAACACTTTATCACAATTCGTAATAACCGAATGGTTGTCCCTGTTAAAGTAAGTGAGAAAAACAATTTCAAAGGAGCAATCATTGATTATTCAAGTAGTGGAGAAACGGTTTATATGGAACCAGAAAGTGTTGCATTATTAAACAATGAAATCAGTATCTTAAAAATGGATGAAGAGCGTGAAATTGAACGCATTTTACGAGAACTAACACTTGAAGTTGGGAGTCATCACGCCGAACTATCAAATAATTTCAGTGTCTTATCCTATTTAGATATGACATTTGCCAAAGCGAAACATGCTGTCATGTTTGAATGTAGTATGCCTCATATTACTGAAAATGAAATCAACTTGATGAAAGCACGACATCCTTTGATCAATCAACATGATGTTGTCGCCAATACCATCACG
>JBFFLJ010000087.1:0-3278 GCA_041554935.1 Candidatus Izemoplasma sp. | reverse complement strand
TAGGACCAAACACCGGAGGAATGGGGATATATACACCAGTTCCAATCATTAGTGATTCGGTCATTCAAGATTCATTAGAAGAAATAATGGTAAAGACTGTACAAGCAATGACGATAGAACAAAACCCATTTACTGGATTTTTATATGGTGGATTAATGGTGACGGACAATGGTCCAAAAGTCATTGAATTTAACGCCAGATTTGGTGATCCAGAAGCAGAAGTAATTTTACCAAAATTGGATTCTGATATTTTAGAAGTTATATTGAGTTTATTGGATGGTAATCCAATAAACCTTTCTTGGAATAATGATTATTTTCTTGGAGTAGTAATGGCATCAAAAGATTATCCAAATAAATGTGAAACAGGATTTGAAATTCACAACCTTGAAGAATTAAGTGATATGGTTTATCATATGGGTACAAAATATAAAAATGATTCCATTATTACAAACGGTGGAAGAGTATTACTAGTTATTGGAAGAGGGAAGTCACTTGAACAAGCAAAGCAAGATGCTTATGCAAATGTTCAAAAAATAAAATGTGAGAATCTTATCTATAGAAATGATATAGGTCATAAATCACTGAAAGGATTGACATGATGGATAAAATAATTGTCTTAGATTTCGGTAGTCAATATAATCAATTGATTGCTAGAAGAGTACGTGAATTAGGAGTCTATTCAGAGATTCATCCGTTTCATATTGATATTGAATTATTGAAAGATAAAGACATTAAAGGTATTATCCTATCTGGTGGTCCAAACAGTGTCTATGATGAATTTGCACCACACATAAGTAAAGAAATATATCAGTTGAATATCCCAATACTAGGAATATGTTATGGGATGCAGATTACACAACTTTTATTTGATGGAGTTGTTACCCCATCAAATAAAAGAGAATATGGAAAGAGTGAATTAACGATTATTAAAGACTCAGTCATCACAAAGGGGTTGCCTGAAAAAAGCACAGTATGGATGAGTCACGGCGACCATGTTGATGAATTAGGTAAAGAGTTTGATTTGCTAGGAACCACTCCTTCTTGTATGGCCATTGCCAAACACAAAGAGTTTGATATCTATAATCTTCAATTTCATCCAGAAGTGACTCATACTGAGTTTGGTGAAATAATTATCAAGAACTTTGTTTTGGATGTTTGTCATGCAAGCACATCATGGAGTTTAGATGATTATATTGAAAAGACGATTTCAAATATTAGAAACACTGTCAAAGACGAGCAAGTTATTCTCGCATTATCTGGTGGAGTTGACAGCAGCGTTGCTGCAACTTTAATCCATAAAGCAATTGGTGATAAATTATTATGTATTTTTGTTGATACAGGTCTTCTTAGAAAAGATGAAGGCGATAAAGTGATGGCTTTATATGCCGATAATTACAATATCAATGTTGTTCGAGTGAATGCTAAAGATCAATTTTTATTGGCTCTTAAAGGTATCACAGATCCTGAGAAAAAACGAAAAGTAATTGGGAATGAGTTTATTAAGATATTTGAATCGTTTAAAGAAGAACATAAAGATGCCTTATACTTAGCTCAAGGAACCATCTACCCAGATGTAATTGAGAGCGTTAGTATTAATGGCCCTTCTGAAACGATTAAATCACACCATAATGTGGGGGGATTACCAAAAAATCTAAACTTTACATTGTTAGAACCTCTACGCGAATTATTTAAAGACGAAGTACGAAAAGTTGGTCTTGCTTTAGGAATACCAAAACACATGATTATGCGACACCCTTTTCCTGGCCCAGGTCTTGGAATAAGAATCTTAGGAGAAATATCGGAAGAAAAAACTCTGATTTTACAAGATGCCGATGATATCTTTATTCAAGAACTTATTAACGAAGGATTATATAATCAAGTTTCTCAAGCATTTGTTGTCTTGCTATCAGATAAATCAGTTGGTGTCATGGGCGATAAAAGAACATATGAATATGTTGCCGCAATTAGAAGCGCAAACACAGTTGATTTTATGACTGCAACATTCAGTCGCTTATCTTTTGATTTTTTAGATAAAGTAGCTTCAAGAATCATTAATGAAGTAAAGGGAATCAATCGAGTGGTTTATGACATAACTTCAAAACCACCAGGAACAATTGAATGGGAATAAAAATAACATCTTAAGATGTTATTTTTTATTATCTCTTTTCAAGATAAACACTATTTCAAATATTAATGTAATAATTAACGACTTATCATCCTAATATGGTAAAATATATAAGTTAGGAGTTGATTTGATGATAATAGTATTAACAAACGACGATGGAATATTTACAGAAAAGATGGATTATACAAAGAAGATACTTGAGAAATTTGGTACGGTATACCGTGTGGCTCCAAAAGTAGAGATGAGCGCAAAAAGTATGAGTTTAACAATTGGTGGGTTTCATGTTGAGAAGCTTGATGAGTTTAATTACGCTGTTGAGGGAACTCCTGTTGATTGTGTTAATTTTGCTTACGCAGGTCTTGATATTGTTCCGGACATAATCGTATCAGGAACAAATAACGGTTATAATATGGGAATAGATATTAAATACTCTGGGACTCTTGGCGCTTGCTTTCAAGGACAATATTTTGGGTTTCCAACAATTGGCCTATCAGCTGATCGAAAAGGAAATGTTATCTTGGAGGCAGAACTTGAAAAAACATTACAATATGTTTTCGATAATAATTTACCTTCAAAAGATTACACAATTAATATCAATTTTCCAAGAGAGAAATTTGGAACAGCAAAAGGAATCATGCATACAGAAGTTTACCATCAAGTGTTTGAATATAAACCAGAATTTGAAGGAACAAAATTTGTACCACATCGTCAATTTATAATTGGTGATGATGTTCTAGAAAATACCGATGTATATGCTTATCGTGAAGGATATATTTCAATTAGTAAAATCAAAATATAGGTCTACATTTTGTAGACTTTTTTGTTGCTTTTAAAGCAACTAAGTTGTATCAAAATTACATTCTACATCTATATAATACTCTACACTACATAGAGTACGAGAATGGTTTTCCTATGATAAATATACATGAAAATATTGCTAAATATCCCTTTGTGTAGTAATATTAAGGCGAATGGAGTGATAGAATGGATAATAAGGTAATTGGACTATACATTAAGAAATTACGTAATGCCAGAGGAATTACTCAACTTGAACTTGCAAACGAAATACATGTATCAGATAAAACTGTTTCGAAGTGGGAAAGTGGTAATGGATTGCCTGAGATTGAATCACTTTTAAAATTATCTGATTTCT
>JBFFLJ010000086.1:0-3321 GCA_041554935.1 Candidatus Izemoplasma sp. | reverse complement strand
GATCTTCGGTTCTGCGATAGATACCAACGCTGTACAGCTTGATAAGTATAATCAAGCTTTTTCAAAATTGCAAACATTTGATGTTTTCACTCCTGAGCAATTAGAAATGATAAAGCAAACTGCCAATTCTTATTCTCTGTTAGTGGAAAAAATATCAGCATCTAAAAGCACAATGGATTCTGGATTAGAGTTAATGCAAGCATGGAAAACAGCAGGAAACGCATTGATTAGTATTTTTCAACAATTAGGAGGAATTATCGGGGGAGCTTTCGGGGAAGCTGTAAATAAAATAACTCCATACGTTTCATTGGTAACTAAGGTACTTACTTTACTAAAAGCAATAGGCGTAATTGAAGGAATTAATACTGCAAAAAAAGCAGCAAATACAGCGGTTACTGCTGCTGGAATTCCTGTTACATTAGCAGCTACGGCTGCACAAGGAACATTAGCTGTTGCTAATACAGAAGTAGCAATTACAGGAGCAGCCGCTTCTACTTCTTGGATTCCGGTAGTAGGAGTAGGATTAGCTGTTGCAGGAATAGCTGCTTTACTGATTGCTTTAAATTCAGGAAAATCTAAAGCAGCAGGATTAGCAAAAGGAGGAATCATCGGACCTGGGTACCCTAATGATTCATTTCCAGCTATGTTATCTTCCAATGAAGCAGTTATTCCATTAGATAAATTACCGCAAATGGTGGGAGTAGGCGCAGGTAATATTAATGTCACAGTAAACGGTGAAATTAGCGGAGAAAACATTCATTGGATTGTCCAAGAAATAGAACGTAAACGAAATAACTCTTTCTAATGGCTAGAGCATACGCAATAAAGTATTACCATGAGTTTCTGACGTATTCAGAAAATAAATACCGTGTTGAACTGTTAAAAGATCAATATGTAGGTTCGGAGACTTCTATTGCGAAATCAGGAGGACAACCTGTTGTGCTTAGACATAGCGGAAACGGAAAAGAAAAGTGGGATAGCACTCGTATTAGAGGGAAAGAATTAATATTCAATTATATTGTTCCTGCTTCGGAAATTGAAGCATGGGAATCAGAAATAATGGAATCTGCGTATCGAGATTACAAACTACGCTTTTATTCTTACAGTGATGATAGTGTGCCGATTAAAGTACTAGAATTTGAAGGATTCTTAAAACCTGACAATTTTATAAAATCATTTGTAAATAATCCAAATCAAATACAAATCAGTTTATCTGCTACGGACGCATTAGCAGATTTAAGAGATATTGAATTTAAAGAATTTTTTGGAACAGCACTTGCTTTACCTATAAGAGGAAGATTTTCAATTCTACAAATGATAAAATATGCTTTAGAAAATATTGAGATTGAATTAGATTTTGATATACAATTGAATACATACGAAACAACATTGATGTCCTCAACAGAAAACGCTTTAAGTAAGATTTATGTAAATTCAGAAGTGTTTTTCTCGTACGTTGATTTAAAAGCTAATTTTGCAGTAGAAGACATTGATTCATGTTGGGTTGCGATAGGGAAGATGTTGCAACCATTTAATTGTAAACTATCACAAGGAAAAGGAAAATACAAGATAATAAACTACCATGAGAGAGTAAGTAAAACGTACACGTTTGCATGGAGTACATTAGCGCAAACAGCCTACGCGGATTCGGACAATATATTAGATATATCTGATTACACGTATCATTCTCCAATAGAGCATCAAAAAGTACAACCGATACGCAATTTAGATTTATCATATACGTTTACAGATGATGGGGGTTCTTTAGCAGATGATTTAGGAGATTGGGGAGCTTTAGGTCCTTGGGATTTAACAAGTTGGTTTTCAGCAGTAGAACAACCACAAGCATCAGACGGAGTTAAATTAATTAGTAGAATGAGTGATGGTGTTTCTTTTAATTATGGAGATACAGGAGATTACTTAACACTAAAGACAGATTTTCAAGCCACGAAAGAAACAACAAAAGATTATTTAAAATTACAATTTGAGTATAGGATAAATTATCTTACCTCTTTGATATTAACAGAGATCCCAGAAATGCTTGTGCGTATTCGAATGAAACGCCCTGACGGTAGTTGGTACCCTTCTTCAAATGTAGGATTTAGTAATCCTCTATATGGGGGTTCTTATATAGGATCACTTCCAGGAACTGTTACTTTCAAATCAGATGCTAAATATTTAAGCCTTACAAATTCTAATTGGAATTTATTTGAAGTAAAAGAAAGCGGAGCATATAACTTTAAAATTGAGTTTATTCCTGCTCCGTACGGGTATCCGCAATGGTATGAAGCTGAATTTCAAGTAAGGAATGTTAAAATAACAAAAGTTTCATCAGGAGTTATCAATCAGTATAAACCTGAGATTACTTCAACTGACACAATTAAAAAATACAGAAAAATAGGGATTGCAGGAGTTAAATTAGCAGAAGAAGAAATCTTTTTAGTAGATGGGGGACAAATAACTGAAAAAGGAGCGTTGTTAGCATTCCCATCAAGTGAGTACGTTAACACGTTAGCTTGGAACAGATACGGAGTAGTAGAAGCACTTCCAATACTTGACCTTTACGGAAAGAATTTTATTGATAATAGAAGTGCATACAAAAACTTCATACGCGGCGTTACAATTATGGATAGAGCAGATACTATTACCTTTGAAAATATTGTTAATTTTAATAAGTACATAACAGACAATAAGGATTACTGTTTTCTTTCATACTCTTGGGATGTTAAAAGAGAGGAGATTACAGCCGATTTAATTGAATTACTTACGGTACAGCAAACACAAGAAGATACCGAACAAGCCGCTGACGATACTCCTGTTACTTATTTTGGAACAGTAGATCCTGATGTTCCATTATGGCATGTTAGTCATGGGTACGGAATAGGTGCTGCTTTAAGATGGGACACAGATTTTAGTCAGTATCTTGTAGCTTTTGCAGTTAAGACACCCGCAGGAGTTACGAATCCTGCAACGCATGTAGTAACAGAGGTTGTAAATGAAAATCAATATAGAATAAGCAAACCAACAAATATAACAGAAAATAATTTAATAATTGATGTTGATTTAGATGATCCACAAGTAGGACAGTTCTACTACTTAGATACGAATGAAGCAGGGACAGGAAAACCTATCCTTCTTCCAGATACGTTAGGTGATAATGAATTTTTGCAGAGAGTAGGGCAGCTAACAAAAGAAGGATTTATTGTAGATATAGGAGAACCTGTTCCTCCTGCTTCTTTGACAGAACACATGGAAAAAGGAACTTTGATTGGAACAGTAGATTTTGTTAGTCACACTGTAAATCATGTTTTTGGAAGAGCG
>JBFFLJ010000085.1:0-3352 GCA_041554935.1 Candidatus Izemoplasma sp. | reverse complement strand
TGAGTATAATTACCAATCTTACATCAAAGAGCTTAGCGCTGTGTTCCAAGATTTTAAATTATTCGCATTAACGATTAGTGAAAATGTCGATTTAGAAGAAACAAATAAAGAAAAAATTAGACAATGTTTGTATCAAGTTGGATTACAAGAAAAAATAGAAAGTCTCCCACATAACATTGATAGTTTCTTATCTAAAATCTATAGTACAGAGGGAATTGATATGTCTGGTGGAGAAAAACAAAAAGTAGCTATCGCAAGAGCAATGTATCAAGATTCCTCACTTGCTATCC
Source organism: Candidatus Izemoplasma sp. (assembly GCA_041554935.1). GTDB lineage: Bacteria > Bacillota_I > Bacilli_A > Izemoplasmatales > Izemoplasmataceae > Izemoplasma. The sequence goes on along the minus strand of JBFFLJ010000085.1, from coordinate 3,062 downwards.
TTGACGAACCAACCAGTGCATTAGATCCAATAAGTGAGGCCGAAATTTATGAACACTTTAACGAGTTGGTAAAAGACAAAACAACGATTTATATATCACATCGTATGAGCAGTAGTATCTTCTGTACCCGAATTATTGTTGTTAGTGATGGGACGATTATCGCAAATGATTCTCACCAAAACTTAATGAAAAAGAAATCGGGTGTGTACTATAAATTATTTACTGCTCAATCAAACTATTATCAATAAGACAACAAAACAACTATCTAAATAATGTGGATTAGAGAAATCATAAACAGACACAGAGATTTTTTCAGAAAAAAGTTATCAAAATATAAGAAGTAAAACAATCGAGAAAATTGTTTTTTAACTCTTTTAACAGTGAACATTATCAGGTCTATATATAAAAAAACCTTGTCAAATGCAAAGCGACAAGGTTTTTGAGTGCTTATTTTAAAAATCAAGTTGTTAGTTCTTATTTTTCTTTTCAGTAAAATAGATTGGGGAATACATTGCTAACATAAGTAACGCAGCAAGTGGAAGAAAGACAATCAAATATACTACTTGATTAATATCAGTCAAAAAAGTCATAAAGTCAGCAGGGGCATGAAACAAAAATAATTCATCAGACCCACCAAATTTATACGTTGCGTATCCTGAAATAAACGCATAAACAGATAAAACTGCCATTGAAAGGTATAAGTCTTTTTTAATTGGAGTATATCCAAGAACACGGTATCCATATATTGCGAACCAACCAATTGCGGCATGGGCTCCAAAGTATGTCCAACCATTCCAACGATCAAGTCCCCACACAGTATCAAAGAAGAGATACGTTAATAGCGTTCCAAATGCATAAAAATAAAAGATTTTATATGCTTTCGCATTCTTAAAAGCGATCGCAAATGTTAAACCATATAAAGCAAGTGCACATAACGGCATTCTAAATATTGAACCATTTAACATTCTATTTTCAAAAACTTTAAATTCAAACAAAAGAACAAGAAACAACAAAAAATATCGTAACCATGGTTCGTATTTACTATTTCTAAGTTTAGGACCGAAAATCCAGATTAGAGCCAAAGTTATAAAAAAACCTAATAACAACAAGATATGTGTTATTCCAAACCAGGGAATTGTATTCCCAACTTCATTGCTAAAAAAATTTGTCATATGATTTCCTCGCTTTCAAAAAATATTATATCATAAACTACGATTGTCTTCAAAGTGAAAATAAATTTATAAATAAGGTAAGATTGGTAATTATAAACCATTGATATTATATAACATAATTATTGAATGAAGGCGGATTTAATATGGAATGTTAATCATTTATAGTATATAATAATCCTATGTCATAAACAAAGAGGGTAATATGGGAAAAAACTATATTGAAGAAAACATAGAAATTCTAAGAAAACAACGTGATGATAAAATCAAAGGCAGCTACCGAGAATATGTCGTAAAAGTATACGTCTATTTAAGAAAAGGTATCGCCTTATCTAATACCGATTATTGCAATCCAAAATACTCAGATATGAGTAAAGCAATTTATGGAAACAAAAACGAAGAACGTAAAATTCGCTCTTTAGTTAACGACTTAAAGAAATCAGGGTATATTACTGTTTACGGTGTAGGAACAGAAAAAGAAATTAAAATTGTTAAAGAGTTAGATTTCTAACAGCACATATAGATAGATACTCAACAAGGAGACAATATTATGAATATACTTCAAATTGCGATTACCGTGTTTGTGGTAATCGAGTGTTTAAATGTTTTAATGCTTTATTCAATGCCTCACTCAAAAATGGGGAACGGTGTTGGTGTTTTCAATGCATTCCATAAAATCCAGTCAGAAGAAGAATTTAAGCCTTTTGTTGGATATTTAATCAATTGGGTCGCTGGAACAAAACTAATTTTTATAATGATGGGAATTGTCGCTGTTGTTTTTGGAAATGAACAAGTTCATCTATATAGCGCAATCGCCTTAATTATTTCGATTCTATCGTTTTATTGGCGATTATTTCCAACAATAAAGATGCTTGATCAACAAGGTCAAATATCACCACAAGGATATTCCAAAACATTAAATGTAATGATTCTTTCATTTCTAGTGATGTTTGCGATTGCAATTGTTGTATTTTTACTTTCGTGATCAAGTAAAATAGTGATCGATAAGTCTTTTAAATAAATGGATTCTTTTACAAAAAGATTCACAAGGGTCTAGCAAAAAATATTATCAAAGTAATTAATTATGGGATGGAGGTTTTATCGATGGGAACAGGGTTACTCGCAATAGGCGGTCTTATTTTTATAATACTGGTTGTTGTAGCTGTAGTATTTCTCTTTTTTTCACCTGGATCGAATGAAAAGTAAACCCACTCGTATCAATAGGAGTAGTTATTTTAAAATTTAAATCAAAAAGATATTATGCCAACTATTATGGCATAATATCTTTTTGTTTAGGGATTAATACCGTATTGTTTTTACACAGCACTTATTCTATGTTACAATGAGGGTAATAGGGGGAATCAAAATGGAACAAACAGAACGCAGTATTGCCATATTAATTGATGCCGAAAATATCGCACCGAAATATATAGGATTAATCATTGATGAAGCAAACAAACAAGGAAAGTTGAATATCCGTAAGATTTACGGAGATTGGACTACAACCAAACTTAAAAAATGGAAAAATGCATGTATTAAATATGCATTAACTCCTGTGCAACAATTTGCTAGTGTTAGTGGGAAAAATGCATCCGACTTTTCACTTGTTATTGATGCAATGGACATTCTAAATAATGGAAAAGCCGTTGGCTTTTGTATCGTTTCAAGCGATGGTGACTTTAGTCGCTTAATCGTTCGTTTAAAAGAAGACGATATGTATGTTTTTGGAATGGGTGAAGAAAAAACACCAATCTCATTAGTAAACGCATATGAAAGTTTTATTTATCTCGATAAATTATATAGTGTTATTGAAGAAGAATCAAAACTTGAACAAGCGAATAAAGTGGTTGAAGAAAAAGAAGTTGTCGAAGTTACACCGAAAAAGAAAAAAGA
>JBFFLJ010000084.1:0-3361 GCA_041554935.1 Candidatus Izemoplasma sp. | reverse complement strand
TACAAAGTTTCATACAAATGTTGAGAATAAACGAGTACCGATAGATAGTGACTTTAGACAAGCAGGATTAAAAGCATCACAACCTGGCGATGTAAGATTACCGCCTAGCGATAGAATACGTTGTAGATGTTATTTAACATTTGAGTAGGAGGATTATATGATAGAACCGTATAGCAAGAATAATATTACTGTTTTATGGAATGATCCGTATATATCACGGAAGATGTTAGAGTATAACTTGCAAACAGATAATGATGCAGTATCACGGAATATCAACACGGTTACAAAGTCTGTTGAGTTTATAACCGATAAGTATAAACTAGGCAAAGGTTCAACGCTGTGCGATTTAGGATGTGGAGCAGGTTTATATACTAATCTATTCCAACAACAAGGCATAGAGGTAACTGGGATAGATGTATCAACACATTCAATCGAGTATGCAAAAGAACAGAACAAGAAAGTTAAATATATCAATGGGAATTATCTTAACCATAAACCTAAAAAGACATATGATTTCGTATCAATGATATACTGTGGTTTAAGTGAATTAATAGAAAGTGAAAGAATCAAATTATTGAGTAATGTGAAATCAATGTTAAAAGATAATGGATTGTTTATGTTTGATGTTTGGAACTATACATTCTATGAGGAAGTAGAAAAATTAAACGAAGAGAAATATGAACAAGATGGTTTCTATATGAAAGGTAGAAGCAAAATCAAAATCAATAATTATAAATATGATGATTTACATTTGATATTAACTAGAACTAAAATTAAAGGACATAAGAACATATCATTCTATGTGTGGGATAAATTCTACAATATAGAAGAGATAACAAAACTATTACAAGATAACGGATTAAAAGTAGTAGATATATATGGGAACACATATGGCGGTAAATATATCGAAGCAGAATATGGTTTAACCGTAGTATGTAAAAAGGAGTGATAGGATGAATAAAATAAAATACTTTATGAGAGTAAATAGCATATTTATCATATTAATCATAGCAAGTCTAGTAGCAATAACGATAGCAACAATGATTCACAATATATAGACCGAAAGTCTAAAAATAAAAAATGATGGGTGACCGCCCAAGAAAACAATGGAGGAAACAAAATGGAATTTAAAGTATTAAGTGTATTGAAGAAGTTTGTACCAGAGGAACAATTTGAAGCATTGAAAGATGATTTAGGTAAGTTTGAGGTAGAACTTAACAAAGACATCACAAAGTATGTCACAGCCAATACACCAAACAAAGATGAGTTAATGGAAGAAGCAAAGAAAACAGCACATCAAGAAGTTATTTCAGCATTGAATATTAAAAATGTTTCAACAGTAGAGCAACTGAATGAACATATGAAAACTGTTAAATTATCAAGCACAGAACAAGCAAGTGAATTAACACGCTTAACTAATGAGCTTAATGAGAAAACAACATTATATGATACAGAGGTTGCAACACGTACAAAGATGGAACAAGAAAACAAGTTGAAAAATGAGTTCGGTCTTATTAAGTCGTTAAAGATTAATAAATACGATTTAGAAGATGATGATGCCGTAGAGTTCTTACATTCTAAACTCTCAAAGCAAGTCAATGAAGAATTACCCTTTGAAGAAGTTGTAAAGGCATATCAAGAAGCAAATGCGGTAGAGGAAAAAAGTACTCGCCACGTTGATCCTAGATTTTCTACAAAAAAAGTAATAAAAAGTGGTGGAGAAGAAGATGGATATGCGTTATATCAAAATATGAAGAAAAAGGGTATACTATAAAACTAAAAGGAGAATCAATATGAAAAAATTATTTATGTTATTAGTATCGTTGCTATCATCAATGGGGGAACGTGGGGTAGCGAGTTATATATTACCTCGTAGAGTTACTGGTTATAGTGAGATTAGTGAAGATGTATTAGCAGCACAATCAATCATTAGACAAGTATCAAATTTAGACATTGAAGGAACACCAGGATTTACAACAGTAAGCGTATTCGTACACGCATTATCAACAGTTAGTACATATGTTCCGGGTACAGGATTAGCACCAGAAGATGATGTATCAGCATATGTAACATTAAGCAACGGTGTTGAAATCGGTGTAAATGAAGTATTAGATGGATTTACAGTAGCAACAGCACCAATGGATTTAGCAGTAAAAAGATTAGCAGCAGCAGTAGCATCAATGGCAGAATCAGTAGATACAGCAGCATTAGTATTAATGGAATCTGGCGGAACAGAATTAGTAGCAGCAGCAGGAGCAGCATTAACAACTTCATTAATCGTTGCAAGAATCCTTGCATTGAAAAAAGCATTAGATACAGCAAAAGCACCTCGTAGAGATAGATATTTAATCGTAGATGTAAATACAGAAAATATTTTACTACAAACATCAGCAATTATCTTAAATACAGATCGTGGGGACAATATTCAAGCAGAAGGATTTATTGGTAGATTATACGGATTCGATATCTTTGGAAGTCCGTTAGTACCAACTGCAACAAATATGATTGCAATGCAAAAACGTGGATTCGCATTTGGTTACAACTGGAAAGTAGAACCAGAAATCAAACCATTATTCAATGAATTTATTGGGGATTCAGCAGTACAAGGTCGTTTGGCTTATAACTGTGGAGCAGTAAGAGCAACGTTAATCCAAGTAGATAACGGTAGAGCATAATAGAATAAATTAAATAGCCTCATCATATTGGTGGGGCTTATTTTTTTAAAAGGAGTGATTTAGATGTCATTAGTAACAACAGACAAAGACATAGAATATAATATATCAAAACATATGTATATACCGACATTGAGTTTATTTGAGAATAGACTTAATTTAAGCGAGCAGTCATTCGGTGGTAAAGAAGAATTTGAGATATTTGCAATGGATTGTGCAGAGTTTATTAAAGATTATTGTGTATATAATAATAGATATGATACAACACTAGAAGCAAATAAGAAGTTTGAAGTATCAGTATATGAAAATCAATTAGATGAAGTATATAATTTAAAACGTGCTTATGTAGAGTATACAAGATATGCACAGAATGATGAGGGTGATCTGGTAGGCTCACAAACTGGTGTTAATTTCAAGACAGGAACAATTATAGCATTAAAAGACATTCGTGGTAATAGAGAGTTATCAAGTCGATTAGAACGCATACTAGATAAAAGTGGATTGTTATATAAAGGTAAACAAGAATGGTTAGCAGATAATTTAACCGATGGAGTTAGAGGAACAGACTATTGAGATATAGCAACCCATATCACAAGTTCACATTTAGAGGAAAGTTCCGCAATAACGATTCCACAGATGGCATAAGTTACTTTGAAGATACCACATTCACGTTTAGAGGCGATTTTAAC
>JBFFLJ010000083.1:0-3480 GCA_041554935.1 Candidatus Izemoplasma sp. | reverse complement strand
GGCGTTTGTCTCTTAAAGTCATAAATTTTCTAGATTTTGTTTAACTTCTTCCCAATACCAATCTCTTTCTAATCTGCATTCTTCTAATAATTCATTAACTTCTTCTTGTGTGTAGTATTTATCATCACCGAACATATCATCCATAGATTCTTCGCTAACACACCCACTCAATGTAAATAATAAAACTACTACTAATAAAATTTTTCTCATATCTACCTCCTTTTCTTTATATCATATCTACGCATTGTTATTTCCTCTATCATAATTTTTCATTCCATTTAGTAAATTAAAACTTGCCAATACTAGAAAAACTATTAACGCTAACCAATTTAAAAAAGTGTCCTCTGATTCATACACAATCACAAATGAAACTATTAAACTAAGTAACCCTAATGCAAATTGTAATACATATATCATATTTAATATAAATTTTTTCATATTCTATCTCCTTTTCTTTGTAACTATCGCCCATATAATAAACGACAATATCATAACAATCGCTACTACTAAATACTCATTCATATTTGAAACCTTTATACTTGCTATCTTGCTTTAAATCATTCATTGTTAAATCACAATAGAAATTAGTTTGGCGCTCGAATAATATCGGTGTGTAATATTTCGTATCACTATGTACTGTTTCGTGACACGCTCTACATAATGAAATAAGATTACGCTCATCATTTTTACCGCCTAAACTCTTTAACACGATATGATGACAGTCCACCGCTCGTTCACCACAGAATGCACATTGACCGTTATCTCGTTCGTATACTAGGCGTTTCGTATCGCCCCATTTACTCATTTAGTATTGCCCCATTCACGAGAAAGTTGGTCGTTTAATATGCGAATTTGTAACTTGATCGAATTGATTGCTTCCTTATTAGCGAACCATACCGTACTAGCCACATCACGTTTAAATCGTAATTCAGCTATCTCAATGCTACCGTATATCGTTTTATCTATCATACCTATTGCCATACCATTATCTCGTAATTTCAATGCTTCCGTGCGTAATGCTATCTTATAATCTCGCTCCGTTGCTGCTGCTTCCGTTCCAGTCGTGCGTAATGATTTGATTGACTTATCTAACATATCTTGCTTTTGCTGTATCGTATTTATTAAATCCATTTAATCACTCCCTATTGATACTTCAACTTTTCTAATTGGTAATACATACATTGTTTGCTCGTTACTTTCGTTTTCTTCAATATCTAATCCATAAATATCAAGCAATTTTCCATCATCGCTGACATACTTTAACTTTTCGCATAATTCTCTACATACTCTTATTTTTTTTACACTCATAAACTACCTCCTTATCATACTACTTATTTGGCGCATAATAATCTCCTTGCATGAATCACAACACCACCATATATGACCGCCATATTCTATCTTACTCACCTTATCTACTTCTTTGCGACAAGGTGGAAACTCACACTTAATCAAAATGGGAGAGAACTTTCATCCACGCCAAGTTTCTCATATAACTTTTGGTCTTCATTCTTTTGTGGAATATCAACTACTGACTGAACTTGTTTGCGTTCTAACAACTCAACTGAATTACATTTAACTGTGACTGTCTTATGCTTAATACTTTCTTTATCCGTATACTCGCCTATCTCCGTTGCACCTACTACAGCACATTGTAAGCCTTTATCAGCATAGTTGCCGACATACTCTGCAGTTTTACCGAATGCGACACAATCAAAGAAATCAGCATCACGCCCATCATTCCCTTTGAAGATACGATTAACCGCTAATGTGAAATGGATATACGGTTTTTGTGCATTGCTATATTTTAATTCAGGCTTTTTTGTTAAGCGCCCAACTAATGTGTGATTATTCATTTCTTATTCACCTTATCAATCACTTGTTTCGCTTGTAAATGATTTAACTCATCTAAACTACCAACTTTATAATATGTAAGAACTTTTGTTAAATCTAATTTCTCTTCTTTTACGAAATTAACAATTCGATCCTTTTGTAATTGTGTGATTAATCTTACGCTTTCTTCTTCTTTACCGTGCTTATTCGTTGCATCAGGGTCTTTGTTATCATCAAGATTAAAAAGTCCACCTAGCGCATATTTTCGTGCGTATGATGATGCTGAACCTGTTATCTGTGCTTCGTTCATTCCTTTTTGTGTTTGTGCTTCTCTTGCTGATGCTTTCACTTCAATACAAATACCAGTAAAATCATATAATCTCGCTGATGCTTCTACATAAACTCTATCGCCTTTTACTACTACTTCATCACTAACTAATAATACTAAACCATTCTTTCTACATATTGGCTTTGCTGCTTCTAATATATCTTCCGCACTACGATAATTATAGTTACCAAATGTATTGCGTTGATTTTTTGTTACTACTAACTCATTTTGAATATTACTTAATCTTTTGTAAATATTTAATTCACTCATTTTTCTTCCTCCTTATAATCATTCAAAATATCATCAAACGAAATATCTAGGTACTCGCTTAATAATATAAGGTTGTGTATGCTTGGTTTAGCAACACCTGTTTCCCAGTTACGAATAGTTACAGTTGACACATTAAACTTATCCGCCAAATCTTGTTGTGTGTAATCCTTTAATCTTCTTGCATTATATAATGCTTTAAATTTTCTAGCCACTTTACGACCTCCTTTTCTTTCCTACCTTAATAATAAACCATTTTTGCGTATATGTCAACAGTTCCTTATTATATTGTGAAAAGTTTTTTTGTAAAAGTTCTTGACATAGTTTGAAAATGTGATAATATTAAGGTGTAAGTTGGCAAGATAGCACAGCCATAGGAGGAATGAAAGATGTTAGGTTGGTTAATAGTATTAGGAGTTAGTTTATTAGTTTTAGTGATTTTTGTTATTTATGGTGTGAAAGATGATTGGTGTGCAGATGCTCCGTTTTATTTAACTTTTACATCAGCAGTTATAATTTTTGTTGTTTTAATAATTATCGCAATTACACCATTAGCTATCAATAGAAATATTGAAAAGTACAAGTTAATGCAAGAAGTGGTAGAAGTTACATATAGTGAAGAAGATGCAGAATTAAACTTTGCTATGAATATTAAAGTATTAGAAATGAATAGTTGGTTAGCAGGGGCAAAAGCAAGTGAAGAAACATACGGAATATTTAGTTTTTATAAAGGAAAATTAGATGAGTTAGAATATATTGAAATAGGAGATGAATAAAATGACAAGCAAGGAACTCGATTTAGGCATCAAATATTTATTAAGCAAAGGATACACTAAAGCATTTCTAGATAAATGCAGAATGGACTATTTAATCAAATTGATCAACGATGTAAAGGAGGGTAAACGATGAACGCATTAAATAAAGCTAAAGAGATTATTAAAGAGCTACATCACGAATTATACATTGTAAGTATAACGAGTGAAATTGGAAATACTACTGTTTCATCATATAAACAAAAAATGTATAAACTTATGCAAAGAAGATTAAAGAGAGAT
>JBFFLJ010000082.1:0-3552 GCA_041554935.1 Candidatus Izemoplasma sp. | reverse complement strand
GGGAAGGAAACCAATGAAAACTAATTATGAAATAGTATGTGAGGCATTAGACACAAAGCAAATTACAAAAGAGAAACTATGTGAAATCATATTAAGCAAGGATAATCAAATTGGTGTGATATTCGCAACATTGAAAACATTAAACATTGATCTAGCAAAGTATGTTACAAAGGAAGATGATAAATGAGAACAGCAAGATGGCGAGACTTATGGGTAACAATGCAAGTGCAAGTAGTAAAAGGAACATATGGCACAAAGTATATGATATACGATTCACTAGGCAACAAAATAGGTTGGTGTTACAAATGGGAACTAACATTTATTAAGGAGTGATAAATAATTCACTCTTTTTTTTGACATTTAAACACCAAACAACTATAATGTACTTGTAAAAGTATATCGTACACTTATTGAAGGACGAGAAACGCACGTACTCGGTGCAAAAATGAGGTGAAAGCATGGCAGGTGGCAGACCAAAGAAACAAATAGATTATAAAATGGTTGCTACACTTGCAGAGGCGTTCTGTACACAAGATGAGATAGCAAGTCATCTAAACGTTAGTACACGAACATTGCAAAGAGATGCAGAGTTTTGTCGTATATATAAACAAGGTATAGACAAAGTGAAAGTATCATTAAGAAGAAGGCAATTAGCTTCTGCTATGAGTGGTAGTAATACAATGCTTATATGGTTAGGTAAACAATATCTAGGCCAAAGCGATAAAGTAGAAACGAAAGATGAAACAGTTAATAATGAAATGGCAAATGCTATTACTAGGTTAGCTGCTAAATTAGATATATGACATTAGATGATGTTATTCTATTAGAGAAACACAAAGACATTATCAAAGACCGCACACAGGTTATATTTGCCGAAGGCGTTACAAATGCAAGTAAGTCATTCATAATCGGTGTAGCATTCATGTTAAGGATAATAGCAACACCAGATAGTCACACTCAATTTGTATTAGCAGGTGAATCAGTTCCAGTATTAGAAAGAATGTTTATTCAAAACGAATCATCATTCTATAATATGTTCAGGTCGATGTGTACATACAACAAGGGTGGAGAAGGTGGAGCAAAGATAACAGTTAATCTCAATAACGGTATGCGAGATAAGAAAATATATTTAGTAGGATACGATAACAAGAAACGATGGAAAAGCATATTAGGTATGACAATTCATGGTTTTAACATAGAAGAAGCAAACATAGCAGATGATGAATTTATTAGTGAAGCAATGATTAGGGTATTTAGGAATAGTGGGTTTTTATACGCATCATCAAACGGTGGTGATCCAGATACATTACTATATACGGATTATATGAATAAAGGTAGACCATTAGATAAGTGGGCAGACCAAGTACCAAAAGAGACATGGGAAGAATTAAATAGGAGTGTAGCAGATAGTTCATTTAGATATTACTTCTTTAATTTTGATGATAACCCAACAATGACAATGGATGAACGAGAGAAGCTAATTGAGAATACACCAATAGGCTCATACCAATACAAGACAAAGATTATCGGTATAAGAGGAATACGAGAAGGTGTAATCTATGCTGATTATATGACACGAGAGAAGAACATTATCCATTTAGATATGTTAAGTGATAATCCAGAAGACATGGACTTCCTAGTTAAGCATGGTATAGAGTTAATGACAATAGGACAAGATGTAGGTGGAACAGACCACAACGTATTTGTTATTAAGCTATTCACAAGTAATTGGCGACACGTAATAGATGTAGACTTCATTGAGTTTAATGATGTAGACTTTGATACAATATGGGATGAGTTTATTAAATGGTTTATGCCATACTGGGAAAAGTATTCACAATATTTCAAGGGAGACTTCATAGATAGTGCAGCAAAGATTATGAGATTATCAATGGATAAGAGATTAAAAGCGAGTATAGGGTTACGATGTTATAAAGCATATAAATACACTATCATTGATAGATGTGATTACGGTATAAGAATATTAGATCAAGGGCGAAAGTTGTTTACACAAAAGACAGAGCTTATATATGAATCGTTTACCAAAGCATATGTTGACAATAGCAGCAAAACAGATATACGAGCATTCAATAAACATATCCATAAAGATAGAGTAGATGGCAGCGAATACGGAGAAGCTAACTACATATCACATATGGTAGGATACTTAAAGCAAATAACAAACGAATAGAACCCAAACAAAGGAGGGTTGCAAGTGAAGTTAAAGAATGTAATAAACCCTAAATATTGGGTAGATAGAATGATAGATAAACGAATAGAACAATTTGGGAAAGGAGTTGGTACTGAAATGAAATACAATCCATTATTAGTTAGTATGGTTAATCCGTACAATGATAAGCAAATGACACGTAGGATATTAGAAAACGGTATATGGTATAGTGGTGATGAACAATCATTAGCATACTTCTATCGAGTTGAAGCACCGAAGTTTTGGCGACATAGTGAGAAAAGTGAATCATTAAACTATTTCTGGGCTAGTACCAATCAAACATTCCGTAAGATACATAGTGGTTTCCCTCAATTAATAAGTGAGAAGATGGTCGATTTACTCGTAGGTAATGGATACGAATTAATCGTTGAAGGAGAGAAACAAGAAGAACTGCAAGAAGAATTAGATGAGATGTTAGCTGATAACAAGTTTAATATGTTATTAAATAAAGGTATAGAGACTGAATCATGGAGTGGTGGATCAAGTTGGAAACTAACTCGCAATCCATTAGTAAGTGATTATCCAATCATAGAGATATGGCAACCTGAAAACTATTCAAACGTAGTAGTTAGTGGCCGTATAGTAGAAGACCATTTCTTTATATACTATGATAAAGGAAAAGAGAAATACCGATTAACCGAAATATATGGAGTAGATGAAAAAGGCGCATTCATTGATTACAAATTAGATATGTTACAGTATGGTACAAAAGGACAGAACACCGAGCCTAGATGGGTGTCAGTATCATTGAATGAGTTAGAACAAACGAAAGATTTAAAGCGAGTATCATTCGAAGGTTACTATAAACGATTAAGTTTGTATAAGCCTAACAAGTTACCGAATAGTGAGTTTAGACAAAGCATACTAGGAGAAAGCGATTACGCAGGCTCTTATGGTGCATTTGATGGAATAGATGAGATTATATCAACAGAGATTCAAGAGTTTAGAGATGCAAAACTTATTAGATACTTCCCAGAAGAATTCGTACCAAAGAATAGCAAAGGTGAACAAAACACTCCTGATGATTTCAAAACACAACATATCATCTATGCTAATAGTGCTATGGAGAATACTGATAAAGAAAAGATTATGTATGCACAAGGTGATTTAAGAACTGAAAAGCATATTGAAGCATATAAAGTATGGGTTACACAAGCACTTAATAATTCAGGGTTAAGTCCATTAACAGTAGGTATCACAGGACTTGAAGCTATGAATGCAGGTGAAGCATCACAGCAAGAACGTGAGAAAGTGTCTATCCGTACACGTAATAAGAAGATTGAAATATGGAAAGAGTTTCTAGCGGACTTCATTAAAACAGC
>JBFFLJ010000081.1:0-3575 GCA_041554935.1 Candidatus Izemoplasma sp. | reverse complement strand
ATTTCTTCTGCCAATATTTTTTGAGTATTGAATTCAAATACTTGTTTAAAAGATGGACGATACTTTTTCAAGTTTTCCTCTTTTAGATATTTCTTGAATTTTGAGAAGTCTTTTTCTAGAACTGGTTTATCCAAATTAAACAATGTTCTTGATATGTTTCCTGAATCAATTGTTCCCCATTGGACAGATAAATCTTTTAGATATTTGATTGTGGCTTTCGATCCTGTTACTTGGGTTGTCGTTACAAATAAGATTGGTTTACCAACAACTGGTGATCTGTGATACCAAGCACAGCCACGATCAAAGATATTCTTTAACGTTCCAGGAATTTGTCTTAAGTGAATTGGTGCACCAATGATTAAGCCGTCGGCTTTGATCATTTTTTCTAAGATGATGTTTGCATCATCTTTAATTGGGCACGTCCCTTTTCGCAAACAATTTTCGCAACCACTACATGTTTGAATATTGTAATCACTGATATTCAATATTTCCACATCATAGCCATTAAAATGCTCCGCAATTCTTTGTAGTAAATCAAACGTATTTTTTTTACGTTGACTCCCATTGATTATTAATATCTTTGCCAATGAAATCACCTTTTTCTTATTGTCTATATGTAAATCTCTTCATCATTGTTTTTATAAAGTGAAGGCATATTTGGATTCAATGAGTAAATAGCAATTGCTTTCATAAAATCATTGTGAATCTTTCCTCTATTACTATATTGTATCGAGAAAACAACAATACCAATTATGCTTAAAAACAAGCAGAGAGGGAATAAAACAAGCCAGTATGCCACACGTCCTTCGAGATGGAGAAGTTTCATTTCAGATTTTATTTTATCGATATTTTCTGGGCTTAATGATTTATTTAATATCTGCAATTCGTGTTGTCTTCTTTTCTTATCGTACCTAGTATAGAAAGAACTAAAACTTTTGAATTCGCTTTTAAGATCATAATGTTTGAAATAAGGAGAATTTATATATTCCAGCTTCAAGTCCTCAATATCAAATTGTTCGTCATTAATTTTTATATACTTTGCCATTTTTTTTATGTCAACATGATAGAGCTTTATCATGTCTCTCCTTCCTTTAAATCCCATCCAGCAAAAGATGCAAAATAAAAAATATCTTTTGTGAAACACTTCATATGTCAAAATAATTCCAAAAACGGATAACGGTATTCCACTCAAAGGAATGATCAATAAAAACAGAGCAATGATATCAATACTTATCGTTGGTGTTTCATGTCATTTCTCCATTATTTTTATTATTAATAACTGTAGTGTTTCGATTTATCATATATTCACATTATATCACAGAACAAATGAATAGAAGAGTTCATTTCAATCAAAAAGCCAAAGTCCATTTCGTTGCAAGGACCTTGGCTATGAGATTATTGTTTTATACGTTTGACTTTTTATAATCTTTGTATACTTTGTCACAAGCGCTCATAATTTGCATCATGTCTCTCGTTTGCAAAGGGATGTACTTCTTACTTGTCATTTCTGTAAAACGTTCGACATAGACTTGTTTCCCCTCTTGTAGTTTAAGAAGGAAATCATCAAGGATGATAGATCCTTTTGGTAATACATCGTCTTGGATTAATAAGACAATCCATGTCACGAGTTTATCTGTGTATAGTTTTTCTACTGTTTCTTCATAACCTGATGCTATTGTAGTATCTACATAGGGTAAACTTATGACTACGACATCACCATCTTGATAACTGTCTCCGACAGTTAGTTCATCTGTTTTAAAATGTAAGTCGCTTAAATACTTTAATGCGAATTTTGTTGCTTCTACAGTGTTAATGTTGCTCTCACCTGGAATGAGTACTCCTTTAATATTCATCTTATTTCCTCCTTAAAATAAAAAGACACACTATCTCTTGTTAGAGTTAGTGTGTCTAAATTTCACTATAATAGTTCATATTACGGCAATACACTTACCATAGATCATTGCCATAAGACCCTGATCAGACCACAGTTCTAAAAATTGTTTTTCAATAATTATTTCCATAAGCGAGAGGTTCGAATAAATACTAGATAAACCATTACTTACCTTGCCAATCATGTACTACGATTATCTACTTCACAAAACTAGTATAACATTTTCTAGAGAATCTATCAAACTTATATAGACAATTTTCTATCATTTGATACAATACTGTTATGGACTATAAAGAATAAATGAGGCTAGATATATGAGATCAATCAGAGAATTATATAAAATTGGTAATGGACCTTCTAGTTCCCATAGTATGGGACCCAAAAAAGCGTGTGAAATTGTCAAAGAACAATATCATGCGGAGCGTTATATTGTGGAATTATATGGTTCTTTAAGTATGACTGGAAAAGGCCATTTAACAGATAAAGTGATTCGTCGTACGTTAGATAATGTTGAAGTAATTTTTAGTTTGGAAACAATAAGTGAACATCCTAATACCATGGACTTCTTTATGTATAATGGAGATACCTTATTAGGATACGAACGCTTTTATAGTATTGGTGGGGGAGAAATCAGAAGACTAGGTGATGACCTTAAGACAATTGTGATGTTGTACCCACATAAATATTTTAAAGATGTTCGTACGTATTGTGAAAAAGAGGATTTATCTCTTTGTGAATATGTCTATCAATTTGAAGACAAAGACTTCAAAGATTATTTAAAACTTGTTTGGAAAACAATGCGAGAATCTGTGGAACTTGGTTTAGAAGAAACTGGTTTTCTACCAGGATTACTACAGGTTGAACGTAAAGCGAATCGCATTTATAATCGCATCACTTCATCGAATATAAAACATGTCAATAAAACACAACTGGCTTCTGCATATGCTTATGCAGTAAGCGAAATCAATGCCAATGGTGGTGTTATAGTCACTGCACCAACTTGTGGCGCAAGTGGTGTGTTACCAGGAGTATTATATTATGCCCAAGAAAAATACGGGTTTAGCGATGACGAAATCATCAATGCATTAGCAACCGCAGGATTAATCGGGAATATTATCAAACATAATGCATCAATTAGTGGTGCTGAAGCAGGATGCCAAGCGGAAATTGGAAGTGCTTGTTCGATGGCTGCTGCAGCTGTTTCTTACTTAATGGAACATGATATTGAGACGCTAGAATGTGCTGCTGAGATTGCGATGGAACATCATCTAGGTTTAACTTGTGATCCAATCTTAGGCTATGTTCAAGTTCCTTGTATTGAACGAAACGGTGTTGCCGCAATGCGCGCAATCAATTCTAGTGAGCTTGCCGAACTGATTGGCCAAGACCGAAAAGTATCATTTGATATGGTTGTGGAAACAATGTTTCAAACTGGGAAAGATATTAAAGCAAGTTATCGTGAAACTTCAGAAGCTGGGCTCGCAGCATATTATAAAAACATTCAAATTCAAGAACATTTTGTTCAAAAATTAGAAGAAGAGAAAGAAAATTCTGAAGAATAATTCTCATATGAAGTGAACAAACATACTTTTTTTGAAGTATGTTTGTTTTAATGATACAATATATACATATTATATTTTTCATCAAAAAAATAAGGGAGACTGTCTATGAAAAAAGTTTATTT
>JBFFLJ010000080.1:0-3795 GCA_041554935.1 Candidatus Izemoplasma sp. | reverse complement strand
TTAGTGAAAAAATAGAATTACAAAACAAACTCAATGCAATTAGAGAAGTAGTGAAAATGAATTTGCATGGAACAGATGCCATAGTATCAAAGTATTATGATATCAAAAAAATATTAGATAAGGAGTGAGAAAGATGAGTAAGATAACAAGAGAAGAAGTTAAATCAGCAGCAATAATACACCAAATATTTAATGAAAAAGAAGCGTCAACAACGGCAAATTATATCGACTATGAACAATTTGGATTTTATTTTACGATAGATGGATTACACGAATTTGTAAATAGTTTTACAAACAATCAATCATTTAAAAAAGAGTTTGAAAGACTTGGTGGTGGAGAAAGAAAACAAGAACTATTAAAACAAATAGTAGGTGATAAAGAATGAGTAAAGTAACGAGAGAAGAAGCGTTAAAAGATGTTGGTCGTTTAGCAATAAAAAGAGGTAATATAAAATATTATGTTATTGATACACCACAGTTTGTGAAATTACAAAAAGTATTTGAAGCACAAGCAAGTGAGATAGAGAGATTGAAAGAAGAAAATGAGTTATTAAATATAGGAGTACCATTAGTTAAACACGCTCAAAAAGTTAATATTCAAAATGAAAAACTTAAATATAAACTCAATGCAATTAGAGAAGTGGTAAAGAAAGCAAGGAAAGATGATAGAAATTATTGGATAGAAAGAATCAATTCAATATTGGATAAAGCAAATGATTAAATGGCTACGCAAGATATTCAAGAGAAATAAATACAAGCTACCGACACGCACGATCCAAGATATGAGAGAAAAGAGGAATGTTATTAGATGAAAAAATATTTTAAATTAGGGTTATCCGCAATAGTGCCGTTTGCATTAGTAGGTATCTTAGGTGGTTGGCTCTACAAAACATTTAACAATTTGATGTTGGTTGTACTCCCTGATTCTTGGGGTTGGCAATGGTGGTATGTTCTAATATTTATAATTGCTGTATTTACATTACTGTTCTTATTAGGATTTATTATCGGAGCAATATTATCAAGATTTAAATTTATTAAATGGATAAAGAAACAGTTTGACAAACTAATGGATAAAGTTCCAGTAGTAGGTAAAATTTATGGATTTGGATTAGAAATAGCAGATACACTAATCGCTGATGGAAAGCTAGATGGTGAGATTAAAGTAGTTGCATTTGATTGGAATGAATGGATAGTCTGCTACGGACTATTAACAAATGGAGAATTGAACTTTATAACTTCTGCAACAACACCAAATCCAACTAACGGTTTCTTGTTTCAAATTGAAAGAGAACATTACTGGGAAGTAGAAATGACCGTAGAGGAATATTTAAAAACCATCACCTCAATGGGGAAATTGGCTAAAAAAAGATGGTTAAAAAAAATTAAAGGAGAATTAAAATAATGAGTGATAAACAAGTTAGAAATAGTTTAATGTTAGCTGCAACTCAAAGTTATGTTGAAAAGATCAAGAATTTTGCTGAAGGATTACAAATTCAATTCACAGAATATCAACAAACATGTGTTGTAAACGCTGTAAGAACAATCAACCCATTAATTGTTAAAGCTGGATACAATTGGAATAACTTTACAGTTGACAACATTATATCAGTGTTACAAAAGACAGCATTTTTAGAGGTAAATCCTAGCGCTGTTCCATCAGAATGTTTTTACATAATTAGAAAAGAAAAACAAAAAGATAACACTTGGTTGCCAGTCCTTGAATTTGGTATCGAGGGTTCAGGTAATGATAGAATCTTACGCAAATTCGGACAAGATGTAGTAGATTTAAAATCATATATCGTTTACAAAGGTGATGAATTTACCGAAGGATATATGGATGGTTGGGATATGACACTACCTAAATACAAAAGAATGTTCAAATCAAATAAACCTGAAAAAGTTGTTTACCTTATCAAAAAAGAAAACGGTGAAATTGACGTTCAATACGCTGATACTTCAGACGTTATGAAATCATTACTTGCAAATGCAAAACAAAATCTTATGAACTCAAAAGGTGAAGACGAAAACAAATTACTAAGAGAACTTGCTAAACTTGATTTATATCAAATTTTAGAAGATGATAAATGGTTAGATAAAACAATCACAAAAAAAGGATATGGACAAAACAAAGATTATCAAGCACCATTATTCAATCCTTCATACACCTCACCTATCTCAATGTATAATATGATCGAGCGTAAGTTAAGAAATCACGCAACTCGTAAATATCCTAAAAACTTCAATCACAAAGAAGTATCGGTATTATACGAAGATACATTTGATGAAAAGTACAGTCATAAAGGTGAACTGATCTCTCCAGAAGAACAAATAGAAATCATTAATAATGAAATTGATGATAAAGCTGCAAAAGAATCAGTAGAAAAAGTAGTAGAAGTAGTATCTGAACCAGTTGTTGA
This sequence comes from Candidatus Izemoplasma sp., assembly GCA_041554935.1. Taxonomy (GTDB): domain Bacteria; phylum Bacillota_I; class Bacilli_A; order Izemoplasmatales; family Izemoplasmataceae; genus Izemoplasma. The sequence goes on along the minus strand of JBFFLJ010000080.1, from coordinate 1,379 downwards.
AGTAGAAAAAGTTGAAACTGATGATAGACCTACATTAAAAGTTGAAGAAAAAGTGTATCAAGACGAACAATTTGGTGGTGAAAGCCAAGAAACAACCGAAGATGAAGCAACACAAGAAGAACCTGAAACAGAAGAAGAAATACAACAATCTTTAGGTGATGAAACTCCTGACTGGATGTTATAGGTGAACCGATACGCATTAGGTAAAGTTATAAGTTTGGGTAGTTCAAGTGATGGAAACGCTTATTATGTTGAAATCAATCGAAAGGGCTACCCAACCCCTTTCACCTTACTCATTGAATGTGGGTTTAATTACAAAGAGTTATCAAAAAGATTGTTGCGGAATAATTTAAGCATTAGAAATATAGATGCTGTATTGGTATCACATGAACACCACGACCATTCGATTGCTGTACCGAAATTAGTTGAATTAGGTAAAAAGGTTTATGCACCAAGAAGTGTCTTTGAACATTATGAAATCGTGGACCAAGTAAACAATGATAAGTTTATGGAAGCACAATCAAAGAAAAGAATCGCTGATGAAATTGATGTAATAAGTCTTGATTTAGAACATAAAAACAATGATGGATCTAAAACATACAATCTCGGTTATATCATTCAAGCGAATTGTGATTATGGTATGCACAACATATTCTTTGCAACTGATACTTACTTTATCAAATATGATTTATCGGATTGGAAATTCCATACGATATTCATTGAAGCTAACAACTTCACACGAAACATTATTATGGCATTAAAAGGCGCACAAGAAAAAGGCGACAAATTCAAGGAAATACACTTTGATAGAGTTTTGCACTCTCATATGCTAGTGGAGAACACAATCAAAACACTTATCGGAACTAAAACACGCAACGGATTCGATTTATCTGAAACTGAAAAGATATTCTTAATCCATTTATCAGCAAGTGGGAATGTAAATCCGCAAGAAATCAAAACAAAAATAATCGAAAAACTAACACAAAACAAGCGCATGCGTAATGTAAAAAGGGGAACAAAGAACTACATCTCCCCAAAAATCTATGTATTTAAAAAGAATGGAGAAGTGATTTAATATGTTAAGTATAAGAACGCAAGATAGAATGGCATTAGTGCCTTATAACCAACCTATAAACATTGTATATATTGAACAGAGTGGAAAGAGCGAAATATATTGGAATAAAGTAGGATTATTAGGTAAATACGCAACAAAAGAAAGAGCATTAGAAGTATTAGAAGAGATAGAAACAGCGTGCATGGGTAAAATTATTATTGCAAAACCAATATTAGATAACAGTGCTTGGTATTATAAAGGTAGAGCAATCGTTCTACCACAAAACAATGGTGACATTGAAATATTGCCATTAGTTTACCAAATG
>JBFFLJ010000079.1:0-3887 GCA_041554935.1 Candidatus Izemoplasma sp. | reverse complement strand
ATCATGTTTTTTACTTGTTCTGTGTATTCATTGTCAAGAATTTCATCAAGGTCATTTATTTGTAAAGCTTGTTCGATGTCCTCGTTGTGAAACGCCTCTAAAATTCCTGTAAGCATTATGATAAAATGTTTTGTAAGCTTCAATATTGCAGAAATAAATGTTTCATTATCATTTTCTGTTTTTATGATGTAGCGACTAATATTTGCGCTATAATCTGCAATTCTTTCTAAGTCATTTGAAATTTTCAAAGCTGTAATGATTCGTCGTAAATCAACTGCCACAGGGCATTGTTTGGCAATAAGCAAATAAGCGTCAACATTTATTGAAATCTCTATCTCATTAATAATTTTATCGTTCTCAATAATTTGTTTCGCAATTTCAAGATCTTGTGTCTTAAATGCGATAATAAGTTGCTCGTATGTTTTTAATACTTCTTGCCCCATACTCAATACTTTTTGATTAAGATCATTCAATTTATCTATAAAATGTTTGCGGTTTGTCATTTTTTGTTCCTCCTATCCAAATCTTCCGGTAATATAATCTTCTGTTTCTTTGATTTTTGGTTGTGTAAATATTTTGTTTGTTTCATCAACTTCAATTAATTCACCCATTAAGAAAAATGCAGTAACATCTGAGATACGTGCAGCTTGTTGCATTGAGTGGGTAACTATTACAATGGTGTACTCTTTTTTTAACTCATTCATTAACTCTTCAATTTTTAATGTCGCAATCGGATCTAGGGCACTTGTTGGTTCATCCATTAATATTACTTCTGGCTCCATTGCAATTGCTCTGGCAATGCAAAGCCTTTGCTGTTGTCCACCTGAAAGACCCATAGCACTTTCTTTCAGACGATTCCTTACTTCATCAAATAATGCAGCTGATTTTAGTGATTTTTCAACGATAGTATCTAGTGTTTTTTTATCTTTAACCCCTTGACAACGTGGCCCATATGCAATGTTGTCATAAATACTCATCGGGAACGGATTTGGTTTTTGAAATACCATACCTACCTTTGAACGAAGATTAATCACATCATATTTTTGATTATAGACATTTTCGCTGTTATAGAGGACGTCGCCTTCAATGTTACAAGTATCAATTAAATCGTTCATTCGATTTAAACTTCTTAGAAAAGTTGATTTACCACATCCTGAAGGTCCAATTAGGGCTGTTACTTTGTTTTTCTCAATATTTAAACTAATATTCTTTAAAGCTTGAAATTTCCCGTAATATAGATCGAGATTATGAATTTCAAATATTATGTTTTCCATTTTGATTCTCCTTTATTCAAAGCGTCTGATAAACCGTTTTGAGATTAGTTTTACTGAAATGTTTAAAATTAGTACAATCATTAGGATTATCAAAGCGATTGTACTTGCTAACTCTATATTTGCTGGTTCATCTGTCATTAATGACCAAATATGAACTGCGAGTGAAGTTGATTTTCCAAAAATTGATATATCATCTTTGACTGCGGTTCCAATCGCAAAAATCAATGCCGCCGATTCTCCAATGATGCGACCGATTGCCAACAATGTTGCTGTTAAAATTCCTGGCAATGCTGAGGGCAAAACAATCTTAAACGTTGTTTGTGTGTTATTTGCGCCTAATGCCAATGATGCATTACGAAAATCATCAGGAACAACTTTTAAAGATTCCTCTGTGGAGCGAATAATAATTGGCAACAAAATAACTGCAAGAGTTAGACTACCTGATAAAATGTTTGCACTATCCGCAGGAGTAAAACGAACTGTAAGTGGAACAAATACAGCAAGTCCCATTAATCCAAAAACAATACTCGGTACCCCTGTTAGAACTTCAATCATAGATCTCAACAAATTAGTAATTTTATTTTGCTTCGAGAATTCATTCAAATAAATAGCTGTGAAGATTCCTAATGGCAGAGCAAGTGCAAGGGTGATTCCAATTAAATATAATGTTGTAATCAAAGATCCCCGAATCCCTCCTCCTAAAGAGGAGAATACGATTTCTCGAAAATCATTGCTTGCATCTAAAGAGGCAATCATATTTTCAGCCCCTTGAACTGTTAAGGCTGAGGGTTTATCGTTAAATTTAATACTTGTTACAACATTTCCAATATTAAGTTCAAATTCCTCATTATCTATATTGTTTTTATCATTGATATTGTGAAGTGGTGAATCCGCAGTAATAAACGCTACCGTAATCATTGGATTTCCTTCTCGATCAAGATCATCTTCCAATGCTAATCCCCATTTTTCAGAATAATACACATTACTGTCTAAATCCTCAGGAGCGACAGTAGTTCCAAATGTAACGGTTTCAGGTAAGCCCCCATTATAGAACTGTGCATGGTAGTCATTCACTATTAAATCCCAATTTAATAGTGAAATGCCATTTTTAAAAACAAAGATAAATATCATTGATAAAACTATCACTGCAATAGAAGAAGCAACGTAAGTCATCCATCGATATAGAGTATCCATTCTTTTTCGTTTATTTGACATCAACATTACCAACTTTCTTTTTGGCAAAATTCAACATCGCATTTGTTAAAAGTATGACAACCATCAAAACAAGTCCAACGCTAAATCTTATATCGTAATCAATTCCAATCGTTTCTTTCAATCCTTGAAGCATTGTTGAAGTTAATGTTGTTGTCGTTTCTAGAAAGTTCAAGGTTGGACCACTACGTGCATTTCCTGCCACAAGAGAAACAGCTGTAGCTTCTCCTAAAGCACGGCCAATCCCTAAAATAGCAGCGGTGAATATTCCTGATTTTGCTGATGTTAATACAACTTTAAAGTTTGTCTGCATTTTTGTAGCACCTAGCGCTAAAGAACCATGTTCAATATCCGTTCTTACTGAACGAATTGCTACTTCACTTAATGCAGTAATTGTTGGTAAAATCATTAGTGATAATACAATCACCGTTGCTAAGACTGAGTTCCCACCTTTTGATTGATATCCAAATATCTTTGCAAAATTATATACAAATACCAGCACAATTCCTGAACCAAATAATCCATAGACAATTGATGGAATTGCAGCAAGCATCTCAATGACTGTTCGCAAGAATCCAGCAAGTCTTTTTGGTGCTATTTTAGCAATAAATAATGCCGTTAGTACTCCAATGGGCATAGAAACCAATAAGGATAAAAACGCAATATATAATGTATTTACAATGATAAACCCAACACTATATAAGTTGGATGCAAAAGCTGTTCCTTGTAGCCAGATAGTTCCTGTTAGAAAAGAAAATAGATTGACACTTCCAAGACCATCGTTATTAGTTAAGAAGGGGATAAATCCCTCTCTTGAAATAAAAACGACAATAACGATAATAAAAGAAGAAGAAATAAGGGTTGCCAGTAAGAAGATTGATTTTACAAGAAAATCAATCACTTCTTTTACACTGTTAAACCTTAAATAATTTCGTATGCTGCGTTTTAATGATCTCAATGCATTCATCTTGCCACTCCTTTAAAAATGCAAGAAAAGCCCTAATTATGGACTTTATCTTGTAATCAATATTAGTGATACTATTCTATTAATTCATTCCAAGTTGTATACTCTCCAGAATAGATGCTCTTTAAATCTGCAGCAGTAACGTTTGCCAATTCATTGTTTAAATGAACAACTGCAACAATTGCATCCCATGCTAGCTGTCCTTGTGTTCCATCAGTTCCTGCTTCAGTATCCTTAAATGGACGAGATGAAAATCCAACATGTTTGTAATTATCGCCATCTTTTTCAGAACCTTGTGTACGTTTGAATCCATCACTTGACCCAGTGTGGTCGTGTTCAGGTATAAAATCTCCACATTTTGGTGCAAATGCTTCTGTTAATGCAAGTGCAATCTTCTCAATGGAATCTGATCCCCCAAATTTTATTGTCACTGCACT
>JBFFLJ010000078.1:0-3939 GCA_041554935.1 Candidatus Izemoplasma sp. | reverse complement strand
TGGTTGGATTGGTAGAGTAGCAGGATTTGATGTATTCTCAACTACTTTAATTCCAGCAGCAAACAATATGATTGCAATGCAAAAACGTGGATTCGCATTTAAAGATAATTGGAAAATTGAACCAAGACTTCAATCACTAGATGGTTCAGGAACAGTTATTGGGGATTCAGCAATTCAAGCACGTTACGCATATAATTATGGTGTAGTAAGAGCAACGTTAATCCAAACAGATAACGGAAGAGCATAATATAATAATATAAAGTAAAGCCCTATGATTTGAAAGAGTTATGGGGCTTAATTTTTTAATAAAAGGAGTGAGAAACATGGCAATATTAGTAAGTCAATACTGGGCATATGATACAGATGGTCATTACTACTACTTAACTGAAGCAGGAATGATTAAGTATACAGGTTATAAAGAGTTATTAGACCTATGGAAAAACGCACAACAACGATTAAAGTTACAAGGTAGACTATTACACCAAGAATACACAAAAAGCGCATACAACATTAAACCTAAACGATTTAGACATAAAGATATCGTAGAGTATTGTGTATATAAAAATGAAAATGGGGAAGTCAATGCAATAGTAGATGCGTTGGTTAATTTTGTAGAGGCAGTATATGATAGTGAATTAGATAGAGAAATATTACAAGGGAAACCATTCCCACAAGTGTTGTTACAACCATTAGTAGATAGCGGTGTATATTTTAGAGGAGAAACACATTACGAAGTACCAGAAGATGAATACTTAGTAGGTTATTAAATGATACAAAAATATAAGAACAAAATCGCATATCTATTTAAAATGGAACAGTTAATCAAAGATGGTTCATTCATTACTACATGGGAAGATGAGGGAACAGCATTTTATTGTAATAAAGAATCTAAGACACGAATGATACAAACACATATGGCAGGGCAATATAGTTCAGCAACAGATGATATTATTAAAACTGTATCGCAACTTAATTTCGTTGAGGGAGATAGAATCGCATTCACAAAGTTTCCTAAGAATGATGTTAATAATGCAGACTTTAGTATCATTAAAAGTGTTAAAGCTCTACCACTACGAGAAAACGGATCTAAACATAGAACACAAGACTATTATGAATACTGGATTACTATAACGTGAACATTGTAGATTTAATAGAAATCGTAGTAGGGAATATGTCAAGGTTCAGTGACACAGGCGAAATGGCAAGAAGCGGAGCAGAGTTCTTTGATACACCAACGGAAATGATAGCAATATATAACACAAGCAGATTACCATATATCATATATCAAGAAGAGGGTTTTACACATTATCGCAGTAAAGAGTTTATCAACAAGAATAAAGGATTTATCAGTGTAAAAGCAGAGGGCCAAATTAGTCGATTTATATGGAGTGAAAAATTAGGCTTACCATTTGATAGACAAGACAATAATGAATCACTATTGAATAATCAATCAAAAATGATGGTGGAGTTAGGAGCGGAAATAAATGTTTAAAGAAGAAGTATATAATAAAGTAATATCATTAATAAACTTAAATACACAAGGAATAGTAGTCGCAGGTGGTTATGATATCGTATTTTATCGTGACCAAGTTGGGAATCCTATTCCGTATGTAATAAATCAAACATCAAGTAACAAGTTTGTATGGACAAGAGAACCCATTATTCCGATGAGTGAAGAGTATAGCAACGAAACGCCTAGTGTGAATTTAAGTGACCGTAGTGATTATGTAACGCAGTATCAATTTATGTGCCAAGTAGAACATTTAACAAAATTAAAAGCAGCCCTAGAGGAATTTAGAGATGCTATATTTGTAGCGCAAAAGTATACAATAGATGGGTATACAGTAAGTTTCAAGACAACAAGAGGAGATAAACAACCAAGTGTAAGAATGGAGGGCGGAAACATTTTCTGTTTTTATAAAATATCAATCAATTTTACAGCAGTTAAGAATGGTTACATGATAAGTAGTGCCGATAAATGGGAAATAAGATTACGCCCAATCATAGCAGGAAGTTTCGTAGTAGGAAAACTATATCAAATCGTATCAGTGGGAACAACAAACTTCACATTGATAGGAGCATCAGCAAATGTAGTCGGTAATGTATTCACAGCCACAGGAGTGGGAACAGGTACAGGAACGGCCGTAATGACTAATAGCGTATTAGTAGCACCTACAACGTATTTAACATTAAAAACGATTACAGACACAGTAGGTACGACAGGGAATGTATCAGAGTCAACAAGTGGTTCGGTAGCGTTAGGATTGCTAACTAATACAACATTAGCAAGTACATTAGAAATTATAAATAACGGAGAAGTGATGGAATCACAAATATATAAAGCGATTATGAATAAATTACAAATTAATACATTATTTGACTTAAAACATACATTTAACGGCGTAACATATTCATATGTAATAATTATCAATGGTGGTGGGAGAACACAAACGCCGAATGGGTTAAGTATATTAGAATTTAGTTGGAGAGAAGCCGATGAGTGAGTATAGACATACCATACAGAAAACAGGCTTTAACGGAGTAAGCCAAGACCCATCACAAACAGATTCAAACGCAGGTAGCCCATCATTCTTAGATAGAGGTTTATCAATTAGAAATAGTGCAGTAATAGGCATTGGGTACGTAAGTGCAAAGAAAGTATTTGGTACAGGTTATAAAGCAATTATTAGTGAAGTTGGTAATACACAACTAGAAAACACAGCAAATATATTAACAAAAGGATTAGAATATGCAGGTATGGGATTAGTTAATCCATACTTACTATTAGGTAAAATAGCGGTAGATGTAGGGTCATACGGAATTGAAACAGCCGTAGCATCACATAATCAAGATTTAGATAATGAGATAATCTCGTATGATCGTGGTACAAGAAGAAAGTTCGGGGTGTCAAACTATTATGGTTAAGATAAATAACGTAGAAGTAAAAATACAAAATGGAAATCCAATAGTATTTGATGGTACTGAAGAGTTTCACTATGGTAGTTTTGTTATTCAAAATTCAAGACAAAGAGAACCATACCCAGATTATGCAGATATTGAAATTACAATCAACGGAACAGTCCATGAGTTTACATTACAAAGTGATATAGTAAAACGATTAGTAGTAGGATTATACGAACATACAATCACGTATGTTGAACCTGTAATCAAATTATCAATGTATTATCATCCAGATAGAAAGTTCGATACAAAGGATGGAGCAAAAGTTACATACTTATATCATTTACAAGAATTGAAAGAGAATACCAATTTTGGTAAAACTGAATTATTTACAATCGCATCAGCAACAGCAATCTTGTTAGGAGAAGAAGCAGTCGAGAAAGAATATTTAGGCGGTAACTTCTTATTAAGTTGTATTGATATAATGAGAGCAGTCGGTTCAGTTCCAACACTAACATTAGATAATGTAATAGGACATAGAGCAATGAATAACTATCGTAACTTAGTAACATTGCCTAATCCAATCGCAGAAGTGATATCAAGTGATATTAGTGATTACGGTAGCTCGGTATATGCTAAACTTAAAAACGCAGCATTCGATCAAGATTCAAATGTAAGTGGAACATACTTCCCATCAATCGGCAGAGGTATTACACCAAGATGTAGTGAGCCAAAGTATAGAGATGTTAATGCTGAATGGCAAATAAATGATGATGTAAGACAAATGTATAGAGTTAAAATAATGAATCTATCAACATTATCGTTCGGAGTTATAGAAGCTGACATAACTAATTGGGTTGTTAATCAAGAAACATGGGGCAACCTAGAAGAAGAAAGAACATTTAGCACAATGATTAATAATATATATGCTAATAATACTTTATATTTTACACCAGATGGAAAAGTTAAAAATGGTGGTGTAGAATATGAAAGTAGCACAATACCGGATTACATAGCAATGAGAAATTTAATTGAAGC
>JBFFLJ010000077.1:0-3993 GCA_041554935.1 Candidatus Izemoplasma sp. | reverse complement strand
ATCTGAAGAAGCCATTCGTGCTGTCCTTGTTATCAAACAAATAGAACGCGCAGGAGATCATGTAACAAATATTGCTGAAAATATTGTTTACTTAGTGAATGGAAAAAGAGTAGAATTAAATTAAATTCTACTTTCTTTTGATATAATAGTTTATAAGAGGTGAAAATGATGAATCTCAAAAAGATATATGTGTACCTAATTCTCATTTATGTTTTTGTTTTACTTTATATAATTTTAGAAAACAATCCCATAACGACTAGCATTCTCGTTGTTGTACTTTTTATTGGCAATGTGTACATTGTTGCTAATGTTCGTAAAGACTTGTCACAGGACAAACAAGCAAGCGTTAAATCATTAATGAATCGTCTTGACGAGTCGAAAAAGCAGTCGGAAGAAACGTATAAACAATTTCTTTCATTATCTAAAACATTAGGTAGTGGTGTTTTAATGGTAAATGAGGACGGAATCATTACATTTAGTAATAAAGATGTCGAAAACTATTTTAGTTTTGATTTAAACAATAAGGACTATAATACGATTGTAGATATTAAACCGTTGTATCAATTTATCAACAAAGCATACTTGCTGGAAGAAACATTTCGTCAACAAATCGTATATCAAGACCGATATTATGATTTGATTTCAACTCCTTTATTTGATGAAGATATGTTTGCGGGATGTCTAATCTTGATTCATGATATTTCATTAATCAAAACAGCTGAACATTTTCAAAAGCAATTTACTGCTGATGTTTCTCATGAATTGAAAACACCACTTTCTGTCATCAAAGGATTTTCGGAAATTCTGAATCGCGATGAAGTGTTAAGTGAAAAAGAACAAAAAGAGTTCCTAGGCTTAATAAACAAAGAATCTAGCCGTATGGAAAGCATCTTAAATGATTTATTAATCATTAGTAAATTGGATCGTTTGGATTATGAGATGGATTTGGTTAAACTTGACATCAAAGATGTCATAATGGAAAACATGACACTCTTAGAATCGAGAATTTTAGAGAAGAATTTAACATCAGAAATCAACATAGAACCTTGCTTTTTGTTACTTGATAAACTGAAATTTTCACAAGTAATGATTAATCTTGTGAGTAACGCTATTAACTATACCGATCAAGGATTTATAAATATATCAGGGTTTATCGAAGATCACCAATATATTATTAAGGTTACAGATTCTGGAATTGGTATTAATGAAGCAGATTATGATAAGATTTTCAAACGATTTTACCGGGTAGATAAAACTAGATCAAGAGATACTGGTGGAAGCGGTCTTGGACTTAGTATCAGCAAGAATGTGATTCTAAAACACAACGGCACATTAACCGTGGAATCGACTCTAGGAAGAGGTTCTGCCTTTGTTATTGCCTTGCCAATTGAAAATCATTAGTGCTTTGTAATTTCTACTTGCGAAAAGAATACCTTTAATATATAATAAGTAGGCATTAAATATTTTAATAAGGAAACAGTTATGATATAATAATTTTTAGTGTGGTGATAGGATGAAAGAAATGTTTGCTACATTTCAGATTACGTCGTTAGACAGTACACTCGCATTTAACACACTTGCGACGATCACAGAAAATGAAGTTACCTTTTTAGATCAAGAAGGTGACATGAATGTTATCATCTTAAACCAAGACCACATTCAATATTTTAAAAATGGCAGTGTGGATATGTTTTATCATTTTGATTTAGATCAAATGACTGAAGGAACTTATACAATTTCAAATAATACATTTGAGTTTCAAATTGTCACAAATGAAATGTATTATGATGAAACAATGATTTCCATCTCATACGATCTCTACCAAGAAAATGATTTGGTAAACCAAACAACATTGCTAATTACATTTGAAGCAAAGGAGGAAATTTAATGTTACATGAAGGATTATCGTTAATTGATATAGCCGAAATAATATTAAAACAAACGAAAGAACCACTTGATATGTATGATATTTTCGATCAAGTATGCGCAGAAAAAGGAATCTCGGAAGATATTAAAAGCAGTAAATTATCACAATTTTACGCTGATTTAACTACTTCTGCTAAATTCGTTTATACTGGGGAAAACACCTGGGATTTAAAAGGTAATCAAAAAATTGAATTATGGGAAAAAGATGGTTCATACTATAAAGAATACACAAAAGTTGTATTGCCTAAAGAATACAAAGAAGAGAAACCAGTTGTTGTTGCTAAACCAGATCCTGTGATTGCTGAAATCAAAGAAGTTGTTGAAGAAGTCGTTGTTGTTGAAGAAGTTGTAGTTGACAAAACACCAGTTGTTGAAACTATCGTAGAAAAAACACCTGAAGTACCAGTTGTTGAAGCTGCTGAAGTTGAAGAATTTGAAGAAGACTTGTTTGATGAGTTTGATGAAGAAAAATATAATGAATACATGGATACTTACGAAGACCAATACGATGACTAAAAAAAGTATTGTATTATAAATGTTGTTTTGATATAATTTTAAAGGGCACACTAGATAAATGTTCTCCTATTACGGAGAGCATTTTTTTATTATATAAAATGAGGTGAAATGATGAAGCAAACAAAGTACATTTTCGTCACAGGTGGAGTAGTTTCAAGTTTAGGAAAAGGGATCGCAGCATCCTCACTAGGACGTTTATTAAAAAACAGAGGACTAAAAGTCTTTATGCAAAAGTTCGACCCGTATATCAATGTTGATCCAGGAACAATGTCACCATATCAACACGGGGAAGTGTTTGTAACGGATGATGGCGCTGAAACAGATTTAGATTTGGGACATTATGAACGATTTATCGATGAAAATCTTTCAAAAGCAAGTAACATCACTACTGGTAAAGTATATGCTACTGTTATTGAAAATGAACGTCGTGGAGATTACCTTGGAGCAACCATTCAGGTTATTCCTCATATTACTAATGAAATTAAAGCAAAACTAGTTGCCGCAGCTGAAGAATCACAGGCAGATGTTATTATCACAGAAATTGGTGGAACAGTTGGTGATATTGAGTCATTACCATTTTTGGAAGCAATTAGACAAGCAAGACGCGATTTTGGATATAAAAACACTATTTTTATACACAATACATTAGTTCCTTTTCTTCCTGCTGCCAATGAATTAAAAACAAAACCAACACAACATAGTGTCAAAGAGTTACGTAGTCTTGGAATTGCTCCTGACATAATTATTCTTCGAACATCTCATGAAATCACTAATTCAATGCGCGAGAAAATCGCGATGTTCTGTGATGTTAAAAAAGAAGCTGTTATTGAGGCTAGAGATGCTGATGTTATATACGAAGTTGTTCTTAATTTTAAAAAACAAAACATCGATGATCTTGTTTGTAATCACTTCCGTTTAGAAACAGAGCCATGTGACTTAACAGAATGGCAAGATTTAGTTAATCGTGTTAAAAATCTTCAAAATGAAGTAACAATTGGGTTAGTGGGTAAATATGTTTCATTACAAGATGCGTATTTAAGTGTTAGTGAAAGTTTAAAACATGCTGGATATTTCCATAGTACCAAAATCAATATTAAATGGATTAATGCTGGAGAACTTGTTGATAGTAATCCAGAAGATTATTTACATGATGTCGATGGTATTGTTGTCCCAGGAGGATTTGGACAACGCGCAATTGAAGGTAAGATCAATGCAATAAGATATGCTCGTGAAAACAATATTCCATATCTAGGATTATGCTTAGGTATGCAAACAGCAACTGTTGAGTTTGCAAGAAATGTTTGTAACATGGAACAAGCTCATTCAACGGAAATGAATCCAAACACACCATTCCCAGTTATTGATTACCTTCCGGAGCAATACGAGGGAATTGAAATGGGCGGAACACTTCGTTTAGGACTGTATAATTGTCATATCAAAGAAGGAACTTTGGCCCACAAAATATATGGTAAAACAGAAATTAAAGAACGCCATCGCCACCGTTATGAGTTTAACAACAAATACAAAAAGCAACTTGAGCAAGGTGGTCTT
>JBFFLJ010000076.1:0-4006 GCA_041554935.1 Candidatus Izemoplasma sp. | reverse complement strand
TTAATAAATTTTTGAAGTACTATTATAAGGAGGAAAAATAATGAATTTAAAACAGAAAATTATTGAGATTAGAAAGCAAGTAGCATTCTTGCAAAAAGATACCAAAGCATATAACTATAAATATGTTAGTGAAGATAAGGTATTATTTGCGATTAAAGACACTATGGATGAATTAGGTGTATTATTAGTGCCTAGTATTGCAAATCATTCTAGTAAAGAATTTGAGTACAATAACAAGCGTGGAGAATTACAAAGAGAAAATATCGTAAGTGGAGATATGACATTTACATGGCTAGATGCAGATAGTGACGAATCATTAGTTGTGCCATTTGCATTATACGGACAACAACAAGATGCAAGTCAAGCATTCGGTAGTGCATTGACATATTGTAATCGTTATTTCTTATTGAAATTTTTCCAAGTTGCAACAAATGAAAACGATCCAGATAAAATCATTAGCAAGAAACAAGAAAAAGAAGATACGGAATATGCAACATCAATCGCACGACTTAAAAAGAACTTACCAGATAAGTTAAAATTAGAAGCAAAAAGCAACGAAGAAATTGCACGACAAGGGATTACCGATACCCTAGCATATTTTGGCGTAGAGAATTGGAAATCATTAGACTTATCAAAAATTCCAGAGACAGCGTTTATTGAAAAATTTAATGAATTGATTAAAGGTAAATTATAATGGACATAACAAAAGTACAAATCACATTATATGATAGTGGTAAGACTAAAGGCTTTGCTAGTATTACATTTGATGATGAGTTTGTTGTAACAGGATTCAAAGTATTAGAAGGGCCAAGTGGATTATGGGTAGCTAATCCCAACAGTAAGCAAAAGGAAGAGTATAAAGATACAGCGTTCCCAATCACGCAACCATTCCGCCAAGTAATACAAACGAAAGTGTTAGAGCAATACCACGCAAAACAAGGAACATACGAGCCACAAGTTGAGGTAGTGCAAGAGCGCCCAACGATTGATGTGAGTGAAGATGACCTCCCATTTTGATATTGACAAATTACACCTTTTAATATATAATGTTATTGAGGTGGTACAATGAAAGAAATATGGAACGATATAAAAGGCTATGAGAACATTTATGAAGTAAGTAACATGGGGAGAATTAGAACATCAAAAGGAAAAACAACATTTACAAAGAAACACGGAGTTAGACATTGGAAACAAAGAATAATAAAAAACAAAGGTTACACACCAAAAACAGGGTTCAGAGTTTCTTTATGGAAAAATGGGGAACATAAAGATTATCTTGTTTCAAGATTGGTTGCATTTACATTCTATGATAAAGATATTAATAATAGAAAATTAACAGTTAATCATATAAATGGTAATAGAATGGATAATGATTTAAATAATCTTGAATTAATAAGTCTTGCTGATAATATTAGACACGCTTTTGAAACAGGACTTATGACAACTTGTAAACAAACAGTTTTAATAAGCAAGATATCTAATGAATCTAAAACATTTTACAGTATGAGCAAGGCCGATCAATATATGAATTATGCAATGGGCTATATATCAAACAAGGTAAAAAGAGGTAAGTATGAAAACGACAAATTTAAATGGATTATTAAGGAGAGTGATTAAATGAAACAATATAAAATTGCCGATTTAACTTATAAAATTATAGAACATCACTTGTTATTTAATGGATTAATGGATTATGAAATTGAAGTATTTCTAAGGGGATTTATAAGTATTAATCCATCAACAGAGGTAATTATATGGTTGAGAAAAAATGAATTAATACATTATGAGGTTAGTTACAAAATTGCTTATGCCGAAGAAAAATCAATAAATGAATTAGAAGAATTTATAGAAATACAATCCACAAAAACTGCATTACAACTTATTCAAATGATTAGGAGTGATTAAATGTTGAATCGCATTAAACTATGGTTAGGCATAGAAACACCGTGTAAGCATCCTATCAAGTATCAAGTGGCATATAGTTACACAGGAGCGACTGAAGTATTATTCAAGCAGTGCCTTATATGTAAGAAGATTTATAGAATAGAAAGAAAGATAGTGAGGAGTGAGAAAGTATGAAGATTAACGCACGATACAGTAAACATTTATTCGATAAACGACATCACGCTGAATTGACACTTATCGTGCCTAATTATCGGCATACTATTATGCTTGATGAATTAGATTGTGATAAGAATTATATTGTTGAAATTAAGGAAGTGAAGTCACAACGATCAATCGAACAAAATAAATTATTATGGGCTTTACTTCACGCATTAGAGAAACACACAAAGGAAGTAGCAATGGATTGGTATATTAAAGCATTGATTGATACAGGTGCGCAAACCGAATACTTATGGGCTACCGAGAAAACAGAAGATGGATTAAAGAAACAGTTTCGAGCAATCCAACGAGTGAAACCACATAAGATTGGAAACAGTGATGGTTGGTTATACCGAGTATTTATCGGTTCAAGTAAATTCAACATATCACAAATGAATGAGTTATTAGACACAGTGATTAGATATTGCAACGAGCATGACATTGATACAGAAGTGTATAGCGTTGAGTAAACAAGAACGTAAATAGTATCAAGCATCACTCAAAACTTATAACGGCCGTTGTGCTATGTGTCCTAATCGAGTTGTGGAGTTACATCATATTATTTATCGTGGGAATGGATTAACCGTTAAGGAGAACTTAATCCCATTATGTAAGCAACATCATATGCAAGTACACACGGACCAACATTATTATACTGATATATTGTTAGATATGAATAGAGTACATTACGGTATAATAGACAAGCGAGAATTAAGGAAGAAATCAAAATACGCTGCTTTCGAGTTCAGCGACTAGGAGGAATAGAAATGGATAAAACAATATTTAGAATAGGCAGAAAATTTACATATCGTACTGATGAGATTCACACTATATCAGGTTATAGTTCAACACAGAAAAATGTATTTATCACTGATAACGGTAATCATACTTGGATGGTAGCACCGCATATACATGATGATTTCGAATGGTTAGATGAAAAATATAATAATAATACAAGCACCCAAGACACCATTACACTCATTAAGGAATTAGAGGAAGTAAGGAAACATTATGATTGGTATGATTTAAATAAAGTTATTAATCAAAGTGATATAGTTGATATTGATTTTAAAAATCAATTATACGCATTGAATAACGCTATTAAAGAACTATTAAAATAAAAAGGAGGAGATTCAATGTATCTAATTTATAAGAAAGGAGTGGTTAAGTGGAAAGTGTTCAACAAGCTATATTAGACTTTTTCAGTAATGAGAAGTTATTAAAACAAATTCGTACCGGTGCAGTATTATTAATGTTATTGATTATTCCATTTTTATACTTTGGCTTTAAAGATACTTTCACATTCCAAGCATTGTGGAGTTGGGATTTTGGTAGTGCAATCGCTATTATCACATTAAGTATATTACTTGCTACCATTGAAACAAAGTCGGTATCGTTTGATTTAACTTGTGAGATAGATAATGATATTGTTCCGTTTCAGGAGTTAGTAGAATCAAATGGTAAACAAATTAGTACACTTGATAAAACTGGGAAACAATCTATTGTCTGGTGTAATGATTATAATAAAGAGCAACAAGAGTTATATAACACTATCAAGACACATAACAAAATTGATCTATATGAGAAACGAGCTTTAAAGAATAGATTAAATGGTAAAGATAACCGAGCTATTAAATATGATAAACTTATTGCTCGATTAAAAAAAGAACCACTTACTGATAAGAAATTCTATCCATATGATATTAAACGTATTAGAAATGTATATAAAATAGGCGTTAAGATTGAAAAGAAAAAAGGAGATGTTGAAACTAAGTCGAATCCTAAGCAAGTTAATCTTATCACAATCTTATTAGGTATGCCGATACGAGCAGCAGGATTAGGAATACTTGGTACAATACCGTTTATCATGAACGAGAAACCAATGACAATATTCTTATTCTAT
>JBFFLJ010000075.1:0-4063 GCA_041554935.1 Candidatus Izemoplasma sp. | reverse complement strand
GTAATCGATACCGTTGCAATGTTCAATGGTAAAGTTGATGAAATGCTTGAAGCTTTAAAATTAGATAGAGATATCAAAGAAGAATTAGGTGTATACGAGAATATATCACAAGACTTAAAAGATAGATTGTAGGTGTTTTTATGAAAAAATTACCTATCATTATATCATCAGCAATAATGTATGTGTTAATAGGAATAGGCTTATTCAAATTCCTAATGGAGTACAAACAAATTGAAACGATAGTAATACCGGCAACGCAAACAACCTCAACAAGTATTCCATTAATACCGTTATTAATATTCAGCATAGTAGTATTCATAATCTTAATAGGATTAGGTCTACAAATATTAGCAGTGTTCTGGGAATGGTTCAAATCAAATAAAACAGCAATAATGTTCCCTGTGTTCTTGTTTGTAATTGCTATACTACAATTATTCATTAGTTTATTAAACACGGTTATAGCGTATATTGAAACTAACACAGCACAATACTTAATCAATCTATCAATGTATGTAGATAGTTGCACAGAATTAATATGGTGGATTATCGGTGGAATCATAGCAGGATTAATCGGTATCGGTATTCAACTATTCCAAACACATTTCGTAACTGAATAAAAAAAAGAGGACAACCTTAATCGGTGTCCTTTTTAATTTGTAATATCTCAACCACATCTTCTTTGTGAAATTCCTCTTTCGTTGGTGGCGTGTAGTGTTTATATGATTCTATACATAATGTTAATACGTTCTTTTTATATTGTAATGATTTATAGTATGTTGTTTTTGTAATACGCCTTGAACTTGTATATTTACGAAATGCTTTAATTGATAATGTTGGAATCCACATTAATAAAAATCCGGCTGTTTCTCCAAGATTACCTGTGACTAAAGGTAAACTTGCTACCAATCCACTTAATATAAATATTATAATACTTCTTCGTGCCATATTCTTTTGCTGAACTCTAATAGGATTAAAGTTTAATTTTGCTGAACCTATTAATGAACCATCACTCTCAAAACTTAATAAGTCTTGTAATGTTACTGGCTTATAATTTTTAACCTTTGCACCATATTCTTTTACGTAATCAAGTTTCTTACTCCATTTAGCGTAACGTTTACCGTTAGACTTTTTAATGCTTACAAGGTATTTTAATCGTTTAATCTCTTTTTCAGTTGCTAACTTTTGTTCTCTTGCAAATTCATTCTTATTATAATTGTCTACAAAATATTCTACATATTCATAGTCTGTTAATTGATTAGATAAATTCTCGTTGCTATCAAGCACCTTTTTAATCTCTTCATTATTTTCACATTCATCGGCAACACCACGAACTATCATATTATTTTGTAATAAACTATTTGCTATACCTACTCCAATTCCGGCTGCGTATGGTTCAATAGTAAATAATAAATCCCACGTAAATCCACCTATGAATCCTTTTGATATAATAACTATTGCAATCGCAACTAATGCAGTTACACCACTTTCAAGATTATTACGAAATTGATCATCGTTAAAATAATCTATTATGCTCTTCTTATTATCTTCCATATAATGCTCCTCTCTCTAGTCTAGACATATGACCAACTCCTCTCTTATTTTTGCAGTTCGTTTATTACATCAATTAGTTCATTTATTTTGTTCATTAAATCCATAATGCTTGGTGGATGTTCACAATCGCTATATGTTTCTATTTCAGCATTTGAACTTGTCATACTTGTTAAATCTAAATTGTATTCACCTTCAATTATAAAACTAATTCCCTCTTGTACCATTTCTAACTTTTGTATTTTGCCTTTTTCTTTTTTCATAATTCCTCCTCCGTGAACACGCTAGTCCACTTATTCTTTTTCTTTAAATCTTGCCTATCAATGATACCATAGATACCGCGCATCATATCAAGCAATACTGGTACCCAATATTTCTCATCAGCGTGAATAACTGGTATATGCATTCCAGTCCATACCGCTATCATATTTCTTCTATCTGTGATGCCACCGTGCGAGCGATAAATTATATGATGAATTGAAATAGGTTGCTTACCTGTAATTTCACATACTCCACCGCTTCTTTTTAGCACCGCCTTGTATTCGTTTCGTTCTTTAGTTGTCAATTTAATATTATCTCATCACATACTTTTATGCTATCTTCTATTCTACAATTTGTATATAGTTTACCATCATATGATTGTATGTAATATTTCATTAAGTCTTGATATATTTCCATACTTTGTTGTCTTAATAAACTATCAACTTCTTCTTGTGTGTAATAAGTTTCATTATTAACTAACAATTCCATTCGTGCATTATAATGTGCTTTTGATTCTTTACAACCAATTCCTCTTAATGTTCTTGCTTCCCAATAATAACCATCTCCTAATTCCGTACACACTTCTTGTTCATCTGCATATTTATATTCTCCATTACACCCACTTAACGTAAGTGCTAAAACTACAATTAATATTAAAACTAATTTCTTCATCTAATCAACTCCGTTTCTATTTCTAATTCAGCGCAAAACATTAGCACCGTTTCGATTAATTCGTTCATTTCCGTTACACTAAATTTACTGCTTCCCTCATAACACGCATACATTATGCCTTCCGTTTCTTTTTCAGTTTCTGGATTTACTATCATTCTTTTGCATATTGCTTTTACTGCTCGATAACTATGTAATAATACATCTCGACTTCCTTTCGGTGCTACCACATATGTTGCTTTTGCTCCGGTCGATTGTATTGCTTTCACATACCAATCAAATGCTGGCTCTCGTGTTTTCTTTTCTAATTCGTGTAACAAACTCCACAATAATGAATTCTGCTGAATTGAGCGCTTTGATTTAATCGGCTTAATTTCGATCGAATATTCAATATCCTCTTCTAACTCATCCAAGTACGAAACGTGTTTATAGTTTGATACGAGCAAGCGTAATTCAGAATAATGATGTCTATCCATTAGATGCCCTTTATATTTAGCAACTATACGCATTTATGCATCACCCCAATAGAATCCTATTGCTCTATAATTTTTTTTAATAGCAATAGTAATTCTAGAAGATACGATATTATATTTATTAGCAACTTCTGCTCTTGAATTATAACGACATATAACATTTTTATTATCATCATATTGAATTGTTTTTTTTCTAGGGTTCTTTACTAATCCGTTAGCAAATGCGTGTTCGTGATTCTCTAACATTGTAGACCATTCTAGATTTTCTAATCTATTATCATCTTTAATCCCGTTTATATGATTAATCTCTAATTTGTTTTCTGGATTAGGTATAAAATGTATTGCTACCAACCTATGGATATGAAATGTTTTTTTTATATTATTTATAGTTAAATCGACAATTTTATATGTAAGAAGTCCTCTGTTTTGTTTATATCTATCTTTTAATATTCTTTCTTTAAATGTTTGTTTACAATTATTTTTTCTTAAAATACTGTGTGATAAACTTTTTACTCTACCAATATTGCTAATTTGATAATAACCCTCGTAACCTTTTATGTCTTTCCATATTTCCATATCATCAACTCCTTAAAATGGAAGTTCAATATCTGAGTTTATATCAATAGTTGGTGCTTTACGCTCTGCTACAACTGGCATATGTGGCTCGACATTTCCTTTTGATTCAATAAATTCAAATTGATTTATAATAATTTGCTCTCCGTATTTCTTTTCGCCAGCGACTACGTAATTGTTATTAGCTAATATTCCTTGCGTAATTACAATCCTATCGCCTTTCTTACAATTATTATATATTGCTTCCCCAGTTTTCTTAAACGCAACAGCATTGAAAAAATGTCCCTCACGTTTAAAATCATTCCACGCTATGCTTAATCTAGTGCAACCATTGTTATATTCTGGTTCTTTTGCTAATCTTACAAGTCCGTATACTTTCATCTAACCCATCTCCTAACTTTGCGCCAATGTTTTGATTGTGTTTAATTCTTGTTTAACTAACGCAAATATCTTTTTAAATTCATCATTATTCTTGAACGTGATTGATTCCCACGATTTCCAACCGTACATTGCACATACATTTTTTATTGCTTCATCTC
>JBFFLJ010000074.1:0-4152 GCA_041554935.1 Candidatus Izemoplasma sp. | reverse complement strand
TCATGGAATGTCATATCAGCATATTTTCTTGCTGTTTCTGTATTATCCATACTGCGATAAAGTTTTTCATAAAATCTTTGTTCATCTTTTGCATACATACTTAATACTTTTGGTTCTTCTTTTTCTTCTTTTTCAATTTTTGTGTCTACTATTCCAATAGATTTAGCGATTGCGCTTACTTTTGTATCTGCGATTGTAGGCAATACTGTACCTAAAACCTCTTTACACTCAACCGATAATGCGGTATAAGCTGCATCTCTAAATTCACCTTTTGGATAAGTTGCTAAATCTTTTAATTCAGCCATGAAATACTTAAAATCTTTTTCCATCTTGGTTTCTCCTTCGATTTTTGTTTTGTTTTTATTATCTATCATTAACTGTTTTGCTACTTCATAATGAGTATGTTTACTCTCGTAGGTACTAATTTCTTTAGTAGTTTCTTCGTGAGTTTCATCATCATATGTGTTTACTCTTACTGAAGTATTCTTACTTTCTGTAACGTGAATTTTATCAGTAAAATCTTTTGGTTCAAGAACTGCGTTTTCTTCTTTAACTGTGTTCTCGTCCACTATTTGAGCCATTTTAGCTCGGCCTTCTTCTACAATTGCTAGATGGTTGATAACTATATCTGTTTGTTTATATCTTCCATCTGCAAGTGGCACTACTCTTGCTCGATACCCTAAAGATAAATCTTTTAATTCACCTTTCATTACTTTGTCAACGGTATAT
This sequence comes from Candidatus Izemoplasma sp., assembly GCA_041554935.1. Taxonomy (GTDB): domain Bacteria; phylum Bacillota_I; class Bacilli_A; order Izemoplasmatales; family Izemoplasmataceae; genus Izemoplasma. The sequence goes on along the minus strand of JBFFLJ010000074.1, from coordinate 3,423 downwards.
TCGTCATAAATGACTACATCTCCTATAAGATTATCTTTGTTATTTTCATCTTGTTTTGCATCACTTAATGATCCTACAATAAATTTCTTATAGTTTTTACTATCGACTTTTCCTTTTGGATGAAATAGAGTAACTGGCTTTCCGTTAAACGTTGCCATACTATCAGAATCAAATACATCAACTGATTCTCTTACCATTTCAATTTCTTGGTCCTCTTTACCATCTTTTAATCCAATTTCTTTTCCGTAGTATTTTTGAACCCCAACACCACCTAAAACTGAATTTTTACAGTATAAATAACCTGTTTCTTTGTCATGGAAGATATTATCGGAAATTTGAACAATACTATGAAATGTTCCTTTACCATCAATAAATTCTGCTAAAGTAGTTTTAAACTTGTTTTCCATAATTATTAATCTCCTTTATCTTTCTTGATCGGTACTTTCGCTGTCGGTTTTTTCTTTTCAGGGTTTCCACCCTTTTCCTTACCCTTGATTGCGCTCTCCACAGGGTTTGAAGTTCCTTTGCCATTCCCAGCACTTTCCTGTTGAATGTGATTTAATGCTATGGCTACTTCAATGTCTCTACGTTTTTTAGTTAAAGGATTATCTTTATCAGATTTTGTTTCTTTTTCTAAGTATTCAATGTATTCTTTTGTGATTTCGTGTGGCATATCACTTACATTTTCCATAGCAACTTTTAACATTGCTTGATAACTTAGAGTGTCTATTACTTCATCTTCATACAACTGATGAAGTATTTTCACTACTGTGTCTAACCTATCTGCTTTATCCTTTTCAGAGACAAATTCCAAAGACTTAAACTTAAAATTAAAGTCTTTAATTAACTTACCTAATTTATTCTTAGATATTATAGGTATTAAAATATCAAACCAACTACGAACTTTACCTTCTTGAATCTCTTTTACTTTTGTTAAATATATTGCTTCATCGTTATCTTCTGGTTCATTGAATAATACCGATGTTGGTGCTTCAATCGCTGCTGCTAAGTTTTGTCTTTCGTGTTTTAATATATCTATTAACTGTGAGAAACTCGCTGTTTCAAACTTAAAGTTTTCTCTTTCTTTATCTCCAAGAACTACCATATTACCTGCTGAAGCTGTATAGTTTATTGATTTAATCTTTTGCATTACTCGATTTACAAAGTTATCATTATTTAAACTTGCTTGCGGTAATCCTTTCATATTGAGAATAGGAACATTTGATCTTTGGGCTAATTTATTAATTTGAGCTACTAAACTTTCATATCTTGCAAAATCTGTATAACATCTTTCAAGTAAACTTGGTCCACCGTACAATTCAATTCTTTTTTCAATCCAAGTCAACTCAATACTTGCATACCATAACACTCTACTTCTATGAACTCTAAACCATTTATATTTTGCTTCTCTATCTCCACTCAAATTTACTCTATAATACTTTGGTTGACCGATTTCATTTGCACTATATATACCATATTCATCTCCAACTTTTGATACCAATTCATCATCTAATGCTGGAATGATTTGATAATATCTTGTCATTGGTTTTATACCTTTAAATGTTCCTTTTTTTATAGAATTTATTTTTAAAGGTTCTTCATATTCTTTTTCTTCAACACAATCATCAAATACTAATAATCCTGCTGATGCTCCATTAAAATCACCTAACTTGATTACTGTATGTAATGGTGCGAATAATGATGACAACTCATCTTTTATATCATTTAATTCATCTGACTTGAATGTTCTTGAATTTAAGTCTATTCCATTTATTAATGCTCTTGTTGCTTTCCATGAACTTCCTTTATCAAAATATGGAATGTCTCTCATTATTGCATCTTGTTTTGTTATTTGCCAACTAAGATTTCTTCTTGAAAAGAAATTCATACCTTTATATGTTAAATCGTTTGTACCGCCACCAAGCGCTTGTAATTGATTATTCAATCCATCTTGAAAGTCTTTAACATTAGTTGCTTTGTTTTTGCTTTCTATTACTTGTTTTTTTTCAGCTTTTGTTAATGTGCTAAATAGAGCATCTTCAAATATACTTCCTTCAAGTCCTCTAATTAAATTATTATCCGAAAATATCGTTGATTCCAAATCTACCTCTAATGAATTGTTCTCGATCATCTTCAAATCCGAGTTCATCTCTGTTGATTTCTTGTTGGGCTTCGTAGATGATTCTTTCCATGTTCCATTCGCCATTTTTCGCGCTTTCATTTGGTTGAACGCTTTCTGTTCCATTAACGGTTTCCTCACTTTCCCACATACTAGGTCGTATTCCCATTGTATTTATCAAATATTTTACTGTAACTACCAAGTCATCATGTAATGCTGGCAATTTAGTTTTTCCGCTCTTATCATCTTTTACATATGAATAAGAACCTACTTGATGAATTGTGTTTATACAACTTTCGTGATGATGAATTTTATTTTTTGCATAAGCCGTTTGTACTAACGGTATTCCTCTTAATTCTCTAGGTGCTATTTCTTCACTGTGTTCTTTTTCTTTTCCTTTTGATGTCCAGTTACTATTATCTGCACCATATACGTTAAATCCTTTATCTTGTAAATATTCTATTAATTCAGGTTTACTTGGATCGACTATTATATATTCAGGAGTTGCTCTCCCTTTTGCTCCTCGAATTAATATTAATAACTCTTTATATATTGTATCTAATGATTTTTCTCCAATATACTCTATTTTGAAATCTATTAATCTCTCTTGTATTTGCCAAGATTCTCCAATACTTAAATCTATCGCCCAATCAGTCATACCAGTTGGGTGACTAAAACCAGGATCAATTACAATTACTCTTTGTTTATCTGTCCAATCGAAGTTTTTTATATCTCCGCTAAATATATTTTCATTATTAAACGCATCATATATTGCACCTTCAGCAGATCTTCTCATACCAATTATATCTTGATCGTATCCTGATGTTCCTTCTGCTCTTGAATTTTTGTAGTTATTTCTTGACATTTCAGTCATATGCAAGTTGTCATCTACATTATAATGAGAATAATAGAAGTTATAAGCATTAAATACTTTATTTGGATTATCTCCACCTCGTTCAAACTCTACTACTGCGTTCATTGATTTTTGCAATAAATACTTTCCTTTATACTTTTTATAGAATTTAACTCTTAATGAATTTAGTTCACCTTGTAAATCCATTTTCTTATCTTCTTCTGCTTTTTTTATCAATATTTCTTTATGATTCAAATATTCTTGATAGTCTTTCTTTTCATGTTCTTCACTAAATATATAATCTGCTGCGAAATCTTCTATTGAATAGTTTCTTATAATTTTATCAAATTCATAATTAATGTTTAAAAGAGTTTCATTAAGTATAATCTGATATTTAGTTGGTAATTCTCGAATATAGGAAACTGCCATATCGTCTAAGTAAGTTTTAATG
>JBFFLJ010000073.1:0-4352 GCA_041554935.1 Candidatus Izemoplasma sp. | reverse complement strand
GTAATTGAGTTAGGTATGAAAGACGCAGTTAACAAAGCGGTTATCCTTACAGACTCATCACTTGAAATCAGTCAAGACTATTTACCGGCAGCACTTACAGGTGCACCACTTAATGAACAGTTAACTGATATCCTAGTACTTGTAAATATGGACTTAATATCAAGCGCTAAAATGTTTTACATAGTAGCAAAAGACGAAGAACAAAAGACAGCGATTGAACATGAACTTGCAGGACTTGACGAAAGAATCCTAAATGGTAAACGTTATGTTGTTATAGCAGGTGGGCCTATGGAATTGAAAGAGCTTACTGGTTCGGCTGTAAAAGACAGCTCACGCTATTTTCAAAGTTATCAAAGTATTGACAATATTAGAAAGTCAATCATCGGAGAAGCTAACGGTGGAACGTTTATGAAGCAAGAACACACAACTCAAATGGAATCACAAGTCAACGGTTCAGATAATGAGTCAGAAGAAAGTGATCCAATATTCTCAAACGCATTACGAATGAGAAAAGAGTTCTGTACGAAAATCAATAAAGTATTCGGTTTAAATGTTGATGTAGAGCCTAGAGTTCAGAAACAAGAAATGGACTCTGAAATAGCACCAGAGGGTTCACAAACAAAAGACCGCAAGGGAGAGGGTGAAGAATAATGTCATATTACGATTTAGATCCATTTAATACTCCATTAAATTGGAGTGATGTATTCACAGGCCCAGAAGACTTTGAGTCACAAATGATTGCTATTGAACCGACAGGTGTTGCAGGAATTACAGCTTCCGCAAGTTTAGAGGAATTGTACTTTGTACTAGCAATGAAGTATTACGCATCACAATTGCGTTACCAAACACCAGAAGCCTTTATCATAGCAATCAAGAGAGAGCTTCAAGTTGAGTTTAAATACTATATCGAAAAGAAATCACTTGCTGACGAATTAATCGCTTTAACTGATGACGAGATAGAAGTTCAAAGAACACAACTCAGAAACTTAGTAGACACACATGATGAACCAATTGCAAACGCTGATACGGTTGCATGGGATGATCTATCAACAGAACAAGAAAACGTACTACAAAAGATTAATAAATTAGACGCTAAAAAGCGAAAGTATAACGCTATGAAAGCGGACTATGTTCAAAATATATATAAAAAATGCGATGGACTATTCAGACAAATTTTATCATCTGATAATATCTATCTATTCGAGGAGGAATAAACTATGATTGAATTTTTAAGTCCTTATTGGCCACAAATTATCGCAACTGTTGTTGTATTATCCGCATATGTTCCAACAAGTGTTGTTAGGAATATCAAAGATGGTAAAATATTAGACGTGTTTAGAACAGCAAAAAACACTATTATTGAAAACAAAGAAATCAAGGTTGATATTAAAGGATCAATCAATAAATTTAACGAGACACTTGGTTTAATGAAAAATGTTATGGAAGATCAAACGAATGAATTTGAACGTGTTATCCTTGAGTTTCAAGATAGTGAGTTATATCAAAAAATGTTGATTGGTTCTGAATCAGTTGAAGCAATCAATCAAGTATTAGCACAAAAAGACGAAACAATCGCTTTATTAGGTGACACATTAAAAGAATTGAAACTTGATATTGCTGTAATTAAAAACAAATTGAAAGGGTGATATGCTATGACTAAAGAAGAAATTAAAATAAAAATTAAAGAAGCTAATAAAAATATAGTTAAAGCAACTGTACGATATGAGGAAATATGGAATCATCCTAAACTTCAGAAAGACGGTGGTAACCGTGAATAATGATTTTGTATATTATAAACTATCCGCTAAACACAAGAAGAAGTTTTTAATTCATCAGGTATTGCTATTTATTAGCATATTTGCTATAATCTTTATAGCGATAGATCAGACGAACCCTGTTGTTGAAAGTAACACTGATAAATTAGAATTGACTATTGGGGGAATCACTGGTATTATATTGATAGTATTAGCGTTTACCAATAGATTAAAAAAATTATTCAAAGTGAAATTTGTCGCTTTCCTTATTATATGGGTATTATTATACTCATTGAGTGCCGTTCTTGGTACTCTTATATGGGGAATCGGTGCAGCTCTTATCCCTCTAATGATTGATGACTTGATTATGACTCCATATTGGAATAGAGTTTGGTATAATGACTATGACAGATAAACTTAAAAATATATTATTATATACTGGTTTAGCTGCTGCGTGTACTGGAGCAATAGGTTATTTAATAATAATTTATGCTTTGGTAATGGGCTTCCAGAATGATTTAACAACACAACAAATGTTATTAGTTGCTATTATTGGCGCAGTTGATGGAATCTTCATCAATATTGCATTAAGATATCAAGGAATAGCGTTCGCAAAATTAGAGGATGAAGCGAAAAAAGTAAACAGAAGATATCAAGAATTGATCAACACCGATAGACCTGTAAAAAAATATAAATTAATAGGATATTTTATGTTTTGGTCTATTGTGCGTGATATACTATTCAAAGGTGTCACAGTTGGACTTTCTACTTACTTAATTATATATACATTTGTAGAGGGCAACGGTGATTACAGCCTATTTCTAGTGGCATTGTCTAACATATTGTTATTTGTAGGACTTGGCACAATGGCGTTAAAAGGAATGTATGATAAATATACAGAAGAACATATCCCTGCTTTGATTGGGTTATGTAATAAATTGGACGTGGTGGCGTCAGTACCACCAAAGGAGAAACAAAATGCCAACATACAACAACGTAGCTTATCGAAAGATGCCCCAGCAAGTACAGAAAAATAGGGAAGACATTGTCACATTCTCAACTGAATTTGATGCTGCAATCGCAAATAACGAAGCAGGTATTCAAGCAAACGAAGACGGACTTGAAGCAGTAGGTCAAGAAGTCGATTTTCTTGCACAAGCTATCTCAGAGGGTGGTGTAATTGTAAACCGTAAAATTGGAGCAATTGCAGATGTCCCAGCAACAGTAATATCGACAAAAGTAGAGTGGCCTGAAATAATCAATGAATCAGCAGAGCAAAGTGTTATCACATTCGATGCTAATAACGACCACATACTTATCACAAAAGGGCAGTATTCAATTGCTGCACAATTAAGTTTATTTAATACAACAGCAACAATCAGAACAGTTACACTCAATTTATATGCGACTGACATTGTAACAACTACAAAGACATTAATTGACACAACTGGCTTAATATCAATTACAAACAATGAAACAGTAAATGTGTTCCCACAATATACATATGATAAAATAAGTGATAATAACATCCTGATTACTGTTGAAATGATAGGTGAGACACAAGTTACATTGAAAGAAGTATCAAACTTACACGTTAACACAGTCTTCACAGTAGCAGGAACAGGTATTCCATCAACATCAAGAAATATTGCACCATATAGTGCAGTAAACGAGGGAATTGATGAGGATGAATTAACTTTATCTGAATTATTAACTAATTTAAAATCATTATTAATTGAAAAAGATATAGCAACAGGAGATACTATTCTAAAATTAAACGGAACTGATTTTATGCGTTTTGTAGGTAGTACTTCATCAGTAGATATGCAAGGTGGAAATAGGCGCTTAAGAAACATAGCAGATCCAACAAACCCACAAGACACAGTCACTAAAGCATTTATGGAAAATGTGATTGCAGGAACAACAGGTAACACTTTAATAAAAAGAGCAGGTGTCTTGTATTGTGAATTAGAAACAACGGGTTTCAATTTCCAAGATAAACAACTTAAAAATGTAGCAGATCCAACAGCATCACAAGATGTAACAAACAAACAATATGTAGATGGTAAAAACGTTCGTACTGAGTTAGTATCACAAGTAAGCCCAGTTACAACGACTGCTTACACGTTATCAGAAGACTCTGCATTGTTCATGAATGTAATAGTTGAGATAAATATATCAGGACCTAGATTCGTAGTTCCGTGGGCTGCAAGCGGTTCATCAGAACGTGTTATAATCAATGGAACTGATTATGTAGATTATACTATATCAGGGACTACAATCACTATAAACACAGTTGTAGGATCAGCAGTATCTAATGTACGTGTAATAGGAATTGGTAAACTATAAAAATCGTGTACGAACTATATTCAGACTTGTAATGGCTTAGGCCTTTATAATAAACTCCATTCTCTCATCCAACTCCTCTTTGACGTTTATGTCTTAGGGGGGAAGGGATTGGGAGTGAGGTGGTTGGTAGCAAGTGGTCAGTACTTATTATTAATTATTATTTTTTATTATTTTAAATTATATTGTATTATTATATATGACGTAAGTATTATTAATTATGATGTGGAGTTAACGGTGTTATCACTAATT
>JBFFLJ010000072.1:0-4450 GCA_041554935.1 Candidatus Izemoplasma sp. | reverse complement strand
GAAAAGATTCCGATTGCAAGAACAGACGATGCACTAGAAGCACAATGGAAGAAAGTGAAGTTTGTATCTGATTTACAAAAAGAACATGATTGTCCTATCTTTTGCACAGGTGACTTGTTCGATCATTGGAAAGCTAGTCCTGAGTTAATATCTAAAGCAATAGAGTTTCTTCCAGATCAGATGTATAACATTTACGGAGATCACGAACTCCCTAATCATAGCTTTGAAATGCGACACAAATCAGCATTGACAACTTTAGAGAAAGCAGGAAAAGTAACGATATTAAATGCGGGACACGGTAACAAGAAAAGCAGTAGCAAGATTCGTAAAGGGAGTGTTCCTTTTGTGATTAAAAAAAGAAAGCTATTTGTGTGGCACGTTCTGACTTGGAAAAGTGAACTTCCTTTTCCTGGATGTGAGAATAAAGCAGCAAAGAAATTGTTGAAAAAGTATCCACAATTCGATGTGATCGCAACAGGAGATAATCACAAACCTTTTATTGAGAAGTACAAAGGCAGAATATTAGTGAACACAGGATCAATGATGAGAAACAATGCAGATCAGATTGATTACAAACCTGCTGTTTGGTTGTACTACGCTGATACAAATACAGTTAAACCTGTATATCTTCCGATTGAGAAAGATGTTATTAGCCGAGAACACATTGATATTAAGAACGAAAGAAATGAAAGGATAGAAGCATTTGTATCCTCAGTTGATACAAAGATAGATGTATCCATGAGTTTCGATAAGAACTTGAAATCAATCATTCAAAAGAATAAAGTTAAAGGAAAAGTTAAACAAATAATTGATAAACATTTAGAACAATGAAAATAATATTTCTTGACATAGATGGAGTAATGAACAGTGAACGTTTCTATCATAAAACTCCTAATTTTGAATGGGATATGTTTTGTCCTTACTCAGTGATTTTATTAAATAAACTTACAGATGAAACTAACGCAAAAATTGTAGTATCTTCATCATGGCGAAAAAATAATAGTGTTGAGGAACTATCTACTCTATTTAAAAAGAACGGAATTACAGGAGATGTTTATTCCTCAACCCATGTTCTTTTCTACAAAAATTGTGATCATTCTGTTAGTCGAGGAAACGAAATTCAACTTTGGTTGTCTCAGTATCCAGAAACGGAGCAGTACGTCATTCTTGATGATGATTCTGATATGTTATACAATCAAAGGAAAAACTTTGTTCACGTAAATCCAGTGAAAGGTTTTGTAAAAAAAGATTATAATAAAGCATTGAAAATATTAATGATAAAATGAAAAAAGTAAAATTCTTTAAGAAAGTATTTGATGAAAATGCGGATGATGTAATTCCTAGCTTACGAACAATAAACGGAGTAGATGTAACAAGCAAAAAAGATGTTCAGCACGTAATGTCTAGGGAAACTTTTGTATCAGTAGCAGGAGAGATTTACAGCAAAGCAAAAGAACGTTACTACTTTAAAGGACAAGCACAGTACTTTGAATTTGCAGATTGGTATGCAGCTAACTTTGATTACTTTTTAATGAATCCAATTGATATTCAAGAACGGTTCAAGCATTGGCAAAAACACGTTAAAAATAATAAGAAATGACCGAAAAAGAATTACTCAATCTAAAAGAAGATATTCAGGAAGCAAAAGGAAAGGCTTCTGAACTGAAAGGACAAAAAACTCAATTACTAAAACAATTAGAAAGTAAATTCGATTGTAAGACAGTGAAAGAGGCAGAGGAAAAGATCAAAGAATTAAAAGAGAAGATCGGGAAATTAAAAAAAGCTATTGAAAAGAAAACGGACAAACTTAAAAAAGAATTAGATAATGAAACGTAGAAATTTTTTACAAAGTTTAGCAGCAATAGGAATAGGAATTCCTTTAGCAAAAGCTTTGCCTGCGCAGGAAGAAGAAGTCTCACATGAAGCAGTTAAGATTGTTGATATGAGAACAGGAGAGTTTCCCGTCATTAAAAATGAAGAACACATCATTTTATGGAAAGACGATGAACAAATATTATTTGGGACTTCTCCTACAATTGAATTTACACGCCCAGAAAAAATAGATATAACTACTCGTGAGTACTTTTTAGAACACGGAGAACGTGAATACATGGAAACACGGCAAGCCCCCCCTATTATTAAATTCCTTCATAAAATAAGACGAAACCACTTGCAAGATTTACAAGTAGCATTTGAAAGTGATTCTCCTTTTCGTTTTACAGTTTACAATAATACTGGAGAACTAATTGCATCAGGAGAGCATTTGCTAATATCAGAAGTTAGCGGAAAAATATTTGGAAATGAAGTTACTGCAAGAGTAAGTGGTGCAATTATGTGGATTGACAATGACATTACTTAAAGAACTACGGAAAACTATTGATAAGAGAAAGGGCAAGAAAGAACAGATTGAAGCTGACATCGTGTCCTTATCTAAATCAATCAAGAAACAGAACAAACACATAATCAACTTAGAGAAGGCACAAAACATCGTTTTAATAGCAGGAAAAGAGACACAGAAACAAATACAGTTTCATATTTCAGATATTGTTTCTCTTGCATTAGAAGGTGTATTTAGAGATCCTTACAAACTTGTGTTAGATTTTGTAGAACGTAGGAGCAAAACAGAATGTGATATTTTCTTTGAGAGAAACGGAGAACGCATGAAGCCTTTAGATTCGTCTGGATTCGGTGCTGCTAACGTTGCGTCCTTTGCTTTAAGAGTTGCTGCTTGGTGTATGCAATCTCCTAGAAGTAGAAACACAATCATACTTGATGAACCATTTAAGGATTTGAGTGAAGATAATCAAGAGGCAGCATCTTTGATGGTCAAGGAATTATCTAGGAGATTAAATCTTCAATTTATTATCGTTACACATAAGCAGGCATTAGCAACTTCTGCGGATCGTGTATTTAGAACAACAATTAAAAACGGAATAACTAAAGTAAAAATATTATGACAGCAATTGCTTTACTATCTATGCTTTTCTACACAATGAACAACCAAGCATCTTTTGAAAAGTGGTTTGATGCAAATAAAGGAACTATTATTATTCTTTTCTTCATTGTTACCATGTTCGATTTTGTGATGTATTATAATTTTGTTAAACTTTTAGTAGGATGAAAAACAAAGATTATATACTAATTTGGAAGATGACAATTGCAACAGTCGCCTTTGTGTGTTATTTTTACTATGAATTTAACGAATATCAGCGAGAAAATGACAATTATATCAAGTCAATAGAAAAAGAGCTTAAAACAGTAAAAGAACACGCTCAGTTTATGGATTCAATTCATTACAGTAAATGTGGATTTGTTTTACGAGAAGGACTTGATGCAGTAATAGAATAAAAAAAGCACGGAGAGAACTCGTCAATCCGTGCTAAAAACATTCAAACATCTATGAAAAAAAAACTAAAGCTGATTTCTTTTCTTTTTCTCAATCCAATTTTGGATAACTCGTATAATCAATCGAACAGCATCTTGGAACATTTGATGCTCAGTCACTTCCCCAACAAGAGGAATATCTACAACCATATTTAACGCAACTGCCGCTTGATTCGATGCACGGTCATAATCTCCTTCGATTGTGGCTGTGATCGCATTATTAATCAAAGGATCAATTTTATCAGGAACTACTTTGTCCGCTTTTGGTTCGATAAAACTAAGTGTAGCACGTAAAGCAGGTTTCAAAAAAGGCTTAGCCCAAAACGGAACTTTAATTCCCTCAACTGCTGTTTTAATTAATAACTCTTTTGTTTCTTCTGTGAAAACTTTTCCATCACTCATAATTCTATTTTTTAATTTTGATTAAATTATTGGTAACGTTTGTTACCTTGTTTTGCATTTGTTTTCCTTTATCTGTAATATTCTTTTGTATTTGCTTTCCTTTGTTTGTTCGTCTTAGATTATCAAACAATCCTCCCATCAAGAATATGTCAATGCCCCGTTCAATAAATTCTGATTGATCTGGGGGAAGCAAATTAGGTGCAAATATAGTTAGTCCTTTCAAAGCAAACGTAGCTAAAATTCCTATGTTGCGTTTCTTCCCCTCAAAGAATTTCCAAAACTGTTTTAATTTTTTCATAGCTTTTCTAATCTTCTGTATCCTAGAACGTCTACTTTAGAGTATCTGGAAATCTTAACTTGATTGCCTTGATTCCCTCCAAACACAGTCACGTACTCTCCATCAAAATTTAGAAAGAAAGCAACGTGTCCTTTCCAATCAGAGTTTCCTCTTCTGAATATTGCAACATCTCCTGTTTCTGGAAACAATATATTCTCTCCGACTGTCAACCAGCTTCTTGCGTTTGCTTTTCCTGATCGCTTGTACCCTGCTTTAAATGCAACCCAATTCATAAAGATACTACACCAAGGAGTTTCATCATCATTTACCCATTTGAATCCGCTTTCCTTAGCATAATTAACAATAGTAGGATTATTAGCATCTCCT
>JBFFLJ010000071.1:0-4771 GCA_041554935.1 Candidatus Izemoplasma sp. | reverse complement strand
GTATAAAATAAAAATGAGGTTTTTACCTCATTTTTTTCTATGCGTTTTTATCTTTTAAACGGGACATTCTTGTGACTCTTCTAAAGATACCAACAAGCAATAATGTAAAGATATTCAATAATACAATCGTTGCTCCTGAAGCGATATCGAGTTCATAGGATAACCATAATCCCCCAATAATCGATATTTCACTAAAGATGATGGCGATGGTTATTGTATTACGAAAACTTTTTCCAATTTTCATCGCTGCGGCGACGGGAATAATCATCAAAGAAGAAACAAGTAATACTCCGACAGTTGCGATACTAAGTGATACAACCAACGCCAGAATCAGTGTTGATACAAATTGGAAACGTCCAACTTTGATTCCTAATAGTTTTGCATATGTTTCATCAAAACTGATTAAGACCATTTCACGATAGAAGATACTTAATAAAATCAATGTTACAATTGTTGTAATAATGATGATCCATAGATAATCATTCCCAACTGTTAAGATACTTCCAAATAGGTAATTATAAATACTACTATTGAATCCTCCTGATAGAGAAATGAATAATGCACTTAAGGCAGTCCCCAAACTCATAACAATCGGCATACTGATTTCTTTATAGTTTTGATAGAAGCCACGTAAGACTTCAATCGTTAAAGCCCCAATGACACTAAAGATCATAGCGAGATATAAAGGATCACTAATAAATACAAATCCCATAACGTTAATCAAGAATAATCCAATCGATAACCCTGCTAAACTAAAATGCGATAAGGTATCGGCGATAAAGCTTAGACGTCTGATGACAACAAATGATCCAATCATTGGTGTGATAAACCCCATGATTAATCCTGTGATCAAAGCATATCGTAAGAAGGAATATTCGAGCAATGCCATAACGAACGGCTCGTCAGCTAAAAACGGCATAATCATTATTCATCCTCCTCCATTTCTTTGATAACACCTTCACCATTATGAATGCTTAAGATGTGGGTAAAGTTTCCTTTTGCTTCGCGGAGATTATGAGTAATCAAAATAATGGTAATACCTTCTTTGTTTAACTCATTGACGGTTTTATAGAAGTTGTTGACATTTTCTCTGTCAACACCGACAGTTGGTTCATCTAAAATCAAAAGCTTTGGATCATTCATTAATGCTCTTACAATAAAAACACGTTGTAATTGTCCACCACTTAAATTATTAATATTTTCATTTTGTAATTCTAAGATTCCGATTTTATCAAGTAACTCTAATTTTTGATCTTCTGTCATGTGTGAATATCGAGAAGCTTGCAGTATTTCATTGACAGTAATCGGGAATTCATAATTAAAGTCATCAAATTTTTGGGGAACATACCCAATGTTTCGATGATTCTTATATAATGTCACATCAATATCATCTAATAATATTTTTCCTGCTGGAACTTTATTGATTCCCAGCAAACATTTTATAAGCGTTGACTTTCCACTTCCATTGTTTCCAATGACAGCTAAAAAATCGCCTGATTTAAGATGGAAAGACATATCTTTTAATACAGTACGATAATCATACCCAAATGTTAAATTAGAAACAGTAACTCTCATATGATCATACCTTTCGTAGTTTCTTATTTTATTATAACATACAAAATATACTTTTCAGGTAAAATCATATTTAAAATTATCCAAAAATATGCGATAATAAGACCTAAGGAAAAGGAGTGTTTCACTTGGAGAAAAAATTTATTACCTTTGAAGGTCCTGAAGGATCAGGAAAAACATCCGTAATCACAGGGATCAAAGCCTACTTTGATCAACAACAGATTGATTATATTACCACTCGTGAACCTGGTGGCATTCGCATTGCCGAAGAGATTCGCAGTATTATTTTAAACAAAGACAACATTGAAATGGATGCTCACGCTGAAGCATTACTTTTCGCAGCTTCACGTGGCCAACATTTTTATGAGAAAATAAAACCTGCTTTAGATCAAAATAAAGTAATTATTTGTGATCGCTTTATTGATTCTAGTTTGGCATATCAAGGACATGCTCGTGGACTTGGTATTGATGAAGTTTACAACATCAATAAATTTGCGATTGGGAATATTTTACCGGATTTAACAATCTTTATAGATGTTCCACCAAGTGTGGGATTACAACGTGTGTTTTCCAACGATGACCGTAAGGTCGATCGTTTGGATTTAGAAACATTAGAATTTCATAATCTTGTCTATGAAGGATATATGTTAATCGCTAAACGATTTAGTAATCGTTTTAAAATTGTTGATGGAACACAATCCATTGAAGACGTTATCAAAGATACCATAAAAGTAATTGAAGACAATTTGAAATAAGGTGTTATAAATGGCATTTGAGAATTTAAAGAAAGCACAACCGCAAGTCATCAAACTACTCGAAAACTCGATCACAAAAGATCGCCTTTCTCATGCCTATTTATTTGAAGGTGAAAAAGGAACAAAGAAATATGATACAGCATTGTACTTGGCAATGAAATTGCTTTGTACAGAAGATGATAAACCTTGTGGTGAATGCCACAATTGCCGTCGCATTAAACATGGGACACATCCCAATGTCTATACGGTCGAACCAATTAAAAATAGTATCCGGAAACAACAAATTACGGATCTTCAAATCGAATTTAGTAAAACATCAGTGGAAGCTGGTCCAAAAGTATATATCATAAAAAATATTGAATTAATTAATCCATCGGCAGCGAATTCATTACTGAAATTTTTAGAAGAACCGTTTCCAGAAACTCACGCAATCTTAACAACCGAAAACAGTAGTCGCATTTTACCAACGATTATGTCACGTTCGCAAGTGGTCCAATTTACACCACTTCATAATAGCGTTATTGAACGAGATTTATTAGATGAAGGTTATCCAGAAGAGGTAGCTAAAATTGTATCGCATTTAACCAATGCGATTTCGGAAGCTTACGATATCGCATCACGTGATTATTTTCAAGATATCGTTGATGGTGTCAAAGAAATAAATCGGTTGATGATTAGTAAAGAAGAACCAGTAATCATTTACTTTGATCAATTAAGTAGTATAATATATCAAGATGACGATGCGAATCAGTTATTTATTCGCACGATGATTTTATATCAAAATGATATCCTTTCTTATTTCATGGGGGATATGAATCACATTGTCTTTGTGAATGAAATGGAGACAATCGCAGCTTTGGCCAGAAACAAAACTAAAAACAGACTTATAGAAGAACTAGAAAGCATGTTGGAATTGCAAGCTAAATTTTCGTCATACATCAATCGTTCACTCGCGTATGACAACTTGCTACTCCGTTTAGAAAGAGGGTACTAATGGCAAATAAAGTAGTCGGTATTCGCTTTAAATCAGTCGGGAAAAAATATTATTTTGATCCCCTGCAATTTGAAGTGAATGTCCATGATAAAGTTGTAGTTGAAACAATAAGAGGAATTGAGCTCGGTGAAGTCATCGAACCAGAAAAAATGATTGAAGACAGTGAAATCATTTCTACCTTAAAACCAATTATTCGTGTCGCTACAAAAGAAGATATTGAACAATATGATCAAAATACAACAGATACTCCAAAAGCATTAGAACGCGTTGCGTTCTACATCCATAAAAATGATTTGGATATGAAATTGCTTGGTTGTGAATTTACGTTAGATCGTACCAAACTAATTATTTATTTCAACGCTGAAGGTCGCGTTGATTTTCGTGAACTTGTCAAAGATTTAGCAAATGAATTCAAACTCCGAATCGAACTTCGCCAAGTGGGCACACGTGATGGTGCGAAATTCTTAGGGGGAATTGGTCCTTGTGGCTATGTCTTATGTTGTAACAAATTCCTTGGTGATTTTGATACCGTTTCAATCAAAATGGCCAAAAACCAAAACCTTTCCTTAAATCCTGTCAATATTTCAGGGTTATGTGGAAAATTACTTTGTTGTATCCGTTATGAAAACGATACATACACCGAACACAGAAGAGAGCTACCAAAACTCCATTCATTTGTCAAAACGCCGGACGGTCGTTCAAAAGTAATTGGTGTTAACATCATTGACAAAAGTGTTCGTGTTCAAACACCTGAAGAAGGAATTAAAACCTTTAAAACAGAAGAATTATTAGAAATCGAAACATACGATAAAAAACCACTAGAATCTACCGGAGAGTAGGTGATGACTATGGATGAAGTAATCAATGATTTACTTGGTTACGATGGATTAAAAATCATCCAACGTCCTGACATGTTTAACTTCAGTTTAGATTCGACACTTCTAGCTGATTTCACAAAACCATTAACCAAAACAAAAAAAATAATGGATTTAGGTACAGGCAATGCCCCTATTCCATTGTTTTTATCATTGAAGACCAACGCCAAGATCATTGGTGTTGAACTTCAAAAAGATGTCTTCGATATTGCGGTCCGCAATATCGAATTGAACAACCTTCAAGATCAAGTTACCATTATTAATGATGACATCAAAGGATTACATCAAAAGTATGAAAACTCCGAATTTGATTTGATTACTTGTAATCCCCCATTCTTCAAATACAAAGAATCTTCTCATACCAATAAACATGATTATAAAACCATCGCTCGTCATGAAGTATACATTACCTTAGAAGAAAACATTATTGAAGTCAAACGACTGCTTAAAACCAGGGGTAGTTTTTGTATGGTTCATAGAACCGAACGTTTAGAAGAAATTATGTTGTTGTTAAACAAATACCAATTTGTTATTAAACGCTTGCGTTTTGTTTACCCAAAAAAGGGCGAGAACTC
>JBFFLJ010000070.1:0-4828 GCA_041554935.1 Candidatus Izemoplasma sp. | reverse complement strand
CTAAAATGTTTTTTACGACTACACTACCAAATTCACCAGGATGAACAGTACTTAATCCTCCCAAGAAACTACCTATTGCAGTTCTTTTTGCTGATACAATATAAACTTTACTCATACAAAATAATCCTCCTTATTTATTGTAAAATAGTTTTAACTATTTGAAATCAATTACTTTTCTGATTACTTCGTTTAAAAGATTATACCAAACATTCCATATAATCCCCAATTTGAAGTCAGCAAGAGTATAGCATAAAGCGCTTTCATTGTCAATTTAATGAGGGGCGTTTTTTGGAATAATTATCGTAAAATATTATCTAATATATATTAAGAATTAAATTACAAAAAAACAAGGTGCAAATTTAAATTTGCACCTTGTTTTTAATATCTAATTCCAGCTGATTTTATGTTTTTTGGATCATGGCTACTACATGGTGTTACACCATAAACCATTTCACAGTTCGGACATACTTCTTCATAGTGAACCATTGGGAATGATTCGCCACATTCGCACTCAATTGTAAATGCAACTTCGAGCATTCCTCGTCCAACTCCAACTTGGCGAACTTTGTCAACAATTGCTTTCCCGTTATTTAAATCTGGCGCACAGCCATCGTTTTCCGGACAAGCTTTAATTTTTGCTTCCACTTCTTTATTCATCGTATCACTCCTATTCATTAGTAGTATAAATCATTTGTGTTTTTAATACTTTAAAAGCTGTAAGTTTTCTAATTTAGTTCTTTTTTATAAATAAGAAAAAGGTGCAATCGCACCTTTTAGTTACTCTGATTTTTGAAAAAATGCTAATGGGTTCTTCTTATATGTAAAAACCGCAACAAGTAAGAACACTACAACTACCCCTGAGAAATACATAAACATTTTTGGGTCTGATTGATATGCCCCATAAATGAGATATCCTGCACCAAATGCTGCTAAAGAAGGCACAACAAAACGATTAACAAAATTAAGATCATTATATTTGCGAATAATGTGAGAGTAAATTAACAAGTAACTAAATCCGACAAATACAATCGATAAAATTGATGTATCCATGAATCCTCCCCACCATCCTTGAAAGTTACCATACCAAACAAATAACCAAAATAGTGAAAATACTCCGCTTAATAGCCCTGAATTAATCGTGGCTTCTGTCCTATTTAGTTTACCAAAGAATTCTGGTTTTGGACCTGTATCACGAACTGCAATACTATACATTCCACGGACACCAGCCATACTAACACCATTTAGTGTTCCTAGAACAGAAACTAAAATTAAGACTGACACAATGCTTCCACCAATTGTTCCAAATAAACGTTCTGATGCTAAAACTGAAGTTTGAAGTGAACCACTCAGATCAATTGCTTCTGTAGTTGTAATTACTCCTGAAAGACCAATAAAAAATAATAAGTATGCCCCTAAAACAATGAGCGAACCTAAAACCAATGCTTTAGGTAATGTTTTTTTCGCATCAATTAATTCACTATTGATAGTTGTAGCAATAATCCAACCATCATATGCAAAGACGGTTACAGCTACTGCCGTTGCAAGCGATCCTCCGGTAAGGGTACTAGATACATAGTTAAAACTGGCAGTAGTACCTCCATTGACTAATCCAAAACCTAATCCCACAACTGCAATTAAGAATAGTGGAATTAACTTTAAACTCATCGCTGAAACTTGCCACTTTCCAGCTAGTATTGGTGATATAAAGTTAAGCAGATAGGTTCCTGCAAAGAAAATAACAGCCATTACCCAAGTTAATGTTCCGGTGACTGGATTTTCAACACCTAATAGTCCTGTAAAGATTGTACCAGCCAGCCAAGCTACGATTCCTACAAGTGTTGGGTAATATACAAAGTTAAGAAACCATGCTACTAAATATCCCACTTTCTCCCCAAACGCTTCTTCAACATAGTCGACATTCCACTACTTTTTTCAACACGAACTGCAACTAAACTAATGGTATATGCACTTACCACCATAATTAATCCCCCAATTAACCATGCAAGTAAAGCAAGTAGTAAATTCCCATTTGTTTTTTCAAGTACGCCTCCGGCACTTTTAAATACACCAGATCCAATGACAATACCAACCACCATGGCTACTGCTGTAAAAAGACCGTATTTTTTTGTTTGTTGCTTCACAATCTCACCACTCTCTTTATGAATGTATTTAGAAACGATTATAGCACTTTATGAAGCCAAGGTGAGATGAAAACGTTTTTTGCAAATTATGTAAATGTTTGCACAAAAAAGCACAGTAATAACTGTGCTATTTTAAATCCAACATAATCACTTCTTTTTTGCACGAGGATGTGCCATCATGTATTGTTCTTTTAGTTTTTCTTTGGTAACTTTGGTGTAAATTTGCGTACTAGATAAATGACTATGTCCAAGTAATTCTTGGACACTTCTTAAATCTGCTCCTGCATTTAATAAATGTGTTGCAAATGTATGTCTCAATGTATGCGGACTAATTTTTAAATGTTCGCCTGAACGTTCAATAATTTGATTGATAATCAATCTTACGCCTCGGGGAGTTAAACTAGTTCCTTTGAAGTTTAAAAAAAGATCTTTATTATCTTGGCGTTCTTGTCTTTTTAAAAACTCTTGACGCCCAGTTATAATATACATTTGAAGTTGCTTGATGAGTTCCTCATGAAGAGGTACATAACGGTCTTTTTTTCCTTTTCCATGAATTAAGACAAGATTTGATGAAAAGTCCAAATCTGTTAATTTAATAGCACATAACTCTGAAACCCTTACCCCAGTACCATATAAAAATTCCAAAATTAATTTATTGCGTTTTCCTAGTGGTTTATCTGTATCTATTGATATAAAAAGTTGTTCAATTTCTTCAGGATAAATAAATTTTGGTAGTTTTTTATCTTTTTTTGGTAACTCAATATCCATAAATGGGTTTGATTTCATTAAACCTTCTTTAACCAAAAAGTTATATAAACTACGTAATGATGATACTTTTCTAGCTATACTTGCGCTTGTGTAATGTTCATGAAGTGTGGTTGTATAAAAGCGAGCAATTCGTGGTGAGACTGTTAATAAATCACCAAATTGTTCGTTATCTAGAAAATGGATTAAGTGATAGATATCATCAACATAGGCTGTTGATGTGTTGCCGCTATAATGTCGTTCTGTTTCTAAGTAAGTTTTAAATAACTGAATCACTTCTATATTTGCCATACCATCATTCCGATCTTTGTAGTTCGATTTTGATGTTATTAATTACTTCTAGAGAACGTTCTTTGTATAACGTTTTGCGATCCTTTTTATGATGTTTAAATCCTAAATCTTCAATAATCCCAAAATTGGCATTCATTGGTTGAAAATCACTGATTGCTGCATGAGAAATATAATATGATTCACTTCCAATAATAGTAGATTGTGGGAAAATGATTTCTGGAAGATTATTCAGTTGTCTTCCTAAAGCTATTCCGCTAAGAAGTCCGCTTCCCGCACTTTCAACATAGCCTTCCACCCCAGAGATTTGTCCTGCAAAATAGATTTCAGGATTGGTTCGAAGTTGATAATTTCTCGTTAGCAGCTTAGGGCTATTGATATATGTATTGCGATGCATAACTCCATATCGAACAATATTTGCTTTTTCCAAGCCAGGAATCATTTGAATGATTCTTTTTTGTTCGCCAAATGTTAAATGGGTTTGGAACCCAACGATATTATACAAAGTTCCTTCTTTGTTGTCTTGGCGAAGTTGCACAACAGCAAATGGTCTTTTTCCATTTGGCTGTTCTAATCCAACTGGTTTCATAGGACCAAATAACAAGGTTTGACGTCCACGTCGTGCTATTTCTTCAAAAGGCATACAACCCTCAAAGACTTTAAACTCAAACTCCTTGATTTCCACAGCTTTAGCATGAATCAATTCGTCATACCAGAGATTAAATTCAATTTGTGACATTGGGCAATTAATATAGTCAGCCTCTCCTTTATCGTATCTGCTTTTCTTATATGCTTTTGACATATCTATGGAATCAAATTCAATGATTGGAGCTGCGGCATCAAAGAAATACAAGTATTCTTGCTGAATTAATGTTTTAATTGTGTTGCTAAAGTCATCACTAGTCAATGGGCCCGTTGCAATAATAACTGGTCCCTTAGGTAACTCTGTAATTTCTTCTTCTATTACCGTAATAAGTGGGTTATTTTTTATTTCATTTGTTACCATTTCACTAAACAAGTTCCGATCAACTGCCAGAGCACCCCCGGCTGGGACTTGTGTATGGTCAGCACAACGTATAATCAAAGAATCTAACATACGCATTTCTTCTTTTAATAATCCCACTGCATTTTCTAAACTATTTGCACGTAAACTGTTTGAGCAAACAAGTTCTGCGAAAAGCCCAGTTGAATGAGCTGGTGTTAGTTTTTTGGGACGCATTTCATAAAGTGTTACATTTATACCTTGTTTGGTTAACTGGTAACTTGCTTCACAACCAGCAAGACCAGCACCAATTACTGTCACATGTTTTGTCATTTTATCACCTATTTCAATTATAACATAAAAAATAAAACCACATAGGTGGTTTTATTTAATTATCAATTACTAAATCTCCATCTTCAACTGTGTTTATATAGTGGAGAATCTCGGTAACTCCAGAGTATGAAACACCTGTATATTCGCCATTGCTCATCACAAGTAATAATGGCGCACCTGTGGTTAATATCTGGAGTTCAGATGGAATTTCATCAGGGTTAATTACGCCAAGTCCGTTCATAAAGTATACCTCATCAACACTGCGTGATATTGCCCAAGATAAGAAATCACTTTTAATGGAAATACAATCTGGATTGGT
>JBFFLJ010000069.1:0-4963 GCA_041554935.1 Candidatus Izemoplasma sp. | reverse complement strand
CCAGTTCTAGTAATTACGATTTGACATTGAACAAATGGGGAGTGATTACAGTGGTGTTTAATGGTGTAAGTTCTAAATTACAGATTGACAAAAACGCCCCTACATCTTGGAGTGGTGGTTCAAATAGCATGGGAGGGGTGATGCTTGGTTCGAATGGTTATGGTAGTGGTTTTTCTGACATAATATTTTCAGAAGTTATTTGCAGGAAAATAGTTGATTCTGATTCTGACATAAGCGATATTGTTGATTATTTAATCGCAAAGAAAACACTTCCAGACACCGCCACTGATTTAAGCGATCAGGGTTATGATTCAGCAGAAGTAGATAGAAGATTAATCTATTTGTCAACACTTGGTTTAACAGGAGAGTTAATTGATATATCAGGAAATGATGCTAGAACGACTGCTTCTGATGATGCAGTTGAGTTACTTGTGTTAGACGGTAATGTAATAACAGGAGATGCTTAAAATGAAATATTTAATAATCATATTATTTTTACTTTTTTCTTTTTGTGGTTACTCACAATATAAAAAAGACACTGTTTTGAATGGGCAGTATGCAATTTATAAGTTAGAAACTACCCACTATATTGAATTATTAGACAGGGATAGATACTATGATTCAAAAATGAGTGTAAGTGCTGCCGATACTGTTATTTACACAGCTATTGGAGAATCATTTCCCGCTATTACCAAGAATGTTGGAAAAATTACTGCATACGCATTTGAAGCTGGATGGAGCGTTGATACAACGATTACAATAGGGGTTGATAGTGTAATTATTTGCGCTTATAACACAGGATCAAAACCAGAATTAAAAGGCACTTCCGAGGTTACGGGATGGACTTTGCACAATGGTAATATCTATAAAGCAACATTAGCAAGTATAAAAAATTATGTTTTTGTTGACGGTGTAAAAGTAAAAACATCAAGGTATCCAAGTTCAGGTTACATACAGGTTGATGTTGTTGTTTCTCCAACTGTTTTTTCAGCAAGTGAGTTGAACGGTGTTGATTGGACAGGTGCAACTGCAATTGCTCATATAGTATCATGGGCTTTTGAGGGTGGAGCAAATGCAAAGGTTGTTTCTAGTGTTGATTCTACAATAACTATTACAGCTCAATATTATAGGAACGATATTTTCGCAGCAGGAAAACAGTTTTTTATGATGAATCATTTGTCTGCATTAGATGGAGCAAATCAATGGGCATATGATGGTACTTACCTTTACCTATGGACACCAACAGGAGATTCACCCGCATTGCATACAATCACAGTTTCAAATGAAGATTACGGAATACAAGGAGCAGACAGAAAAAATGTAACCGTGAGAGATTTTAATATAAACGGTTTTGATGCCGATGGTATTTTCTTTGACGGTAAAAATGATAATATAGATATTATTGGAAACACACTTACCGACAACTACGCTTGTGGGATTCAAATTTTTGACGATACTCTTTCAACTAACATTAATTTGATTGGCAACACAATAAGCGGTTCAAACAGGGATGCGATAAGATTTCAAGGGAATCACAGTAAAATAAATCACAATACAATAAGTGACCAATCATTGATTGACAATATGAGCGTAGATGCTTTTATTGATAAGTATAATACAGCAGTTGGTATTTACTCCTATCGCAGCAATCATACCAACGTAAATTACAATAACCTAAACAATATGGGTTATATCGGAATTATGTTTAAAGGGTATTATGATACGGTTTCCTATAACGTAATTGATTCTGTTTGCCAAACCCTTCAGGACGGTGGTTCTATTTATTCGCACAATGTGAATACAGGGTCTTTAATTTCAAATAACTTTATTTCAAACAGTGGGATAGATGACGGATTCAATACAGTTTACGGCGTTTATTTAGACGGGACAGCAGGAAGCATAAAGGTTGAAAATAACTTAGCTTACAATGGGTGGGGTTATGGGTTTTTCAGTAACACAGATAATTATAATAATCATTTCCGAAATAATACATCGTATGTAAATAAATTGGGTGCATTTCTTTCTACTTCACATAAAGATTTAGCCACAGGTGCTTTAAACTCAGCAAAAAATAATGTTTTTTATGGAACTGAATTTGACGAGGTATTGATAAAAATTCAAGATCCCGAAGGAACTGGCGTTGGTATTGAACTTGATAGTAATAGTTATTATAACATCGCTAATCCAATGGTAGTGGATTCACTAACACAACTGTTTACTTTAGAAACATTTCAAAAACATGGACAAGAAGCTAACGGGATTACTAACGATAGCACGATAACTTATTTTACGATTACAGATTCTTTAAGCGAGAACTATACACCGAATGGAACTTTTAACACTGATAAAACTAACTGGCTTGGTGGCACTTGGATTAGTAATGGTAGATTAGATGGAGGGTCTTTGTATGCCGTTCAAGCGACAACGAACTATTATTTACAGCGCAATAATTTTAATATTACAGTTTCAGGAGAAACGCAATTTATAATAAAATTTGATGTAATAGCACCAAATTCCGACCAGTACGGTACGGTATATATGGGAGGCGATGCAATTGGGTATTATTATAAAATAGACGGTACTAGAAGGCATTATGAATTTCCATACACAACGTCAAGTAATATTACTGATAGGTTGGGGTTCAGAAGCTACGGAGAGGTTGGCGATTCGGTTTACTATGACAATGTGGAAATGTACGAAGTTACCACCACTGCAATCGACCCCACAGAGAAATCAAGGTTGTTAGTAAATGATACCTATAAGGATAAATCGTTCACTTTAACAGATACCTACAAAGATTTTATAGCCGACACAGTATTGGTTAGTCCTGTAATATTACCGAAATATTCGCACATGATAATAACCAAGCAGTAAAGCCACCTTGGAAACAAGTTGAACTAAAAATAAATGAAGCAAAAAACAAAACAATTTGAAAAAAAGTTAATTAGAACACGCAATACATTAGAGCGAAAGGCAATAAGACTAATTAAACGTGCCTTGACTATACAATATAAATCATTCTTAGAAAAGACAAAACAAACTGATTTTAGACAGTGGGATAGATTAGTTGATGAGATAAGCGAAGCACCTATTCAGCGTTTCTTTGAATTAGTTTATCCAATGACTGCAAAAATAGCAGTTATGACACGTAAGAATATGATTCAAGGCAAAGCAAGTGAAGAAGATGCAATCTATGAAAGCATATTTCAAAACAAATTAACTCAATTAGTTTCTTTGCAATCCGGAACAAAAATAACAACAATTACATCTACCAGTAGAAATAAAATATTAGGTATTATTCGTGATGTATTGAATGAATCAGATACCGAAGGATGGGGAATAGATAAAATTACTTCTGAATTTTATAAAAAGGTAGGCCGAAATTTGAGAGGTAACGGATATGCAAGAGCCAGGGCAATAGCACAGACAGAGATAATAAGCGCAAGTAATCAAGCTGCTGAAATGGCTGCACAGTCAACAGGATATGAATATCGTAAGTTTTGGAGCACATCGGGATTAAAAGATATTAGATTGACACATATCGAAGCTGAAGAGCATAGCGACCAAATGAACGGATTAAGGCCAGACCAAACATTCCCGAATGGGTTACTTTATCCTGGTGATCCAAGCGGGCCACCTGAAGAAGTAATTAATTGCCGTTGTTCTTTGTTGCATGAGATTGTTTAGATTTATAAAATTCTGGTTTAAATTTCTCAACTCTTTCGATTGTTGCTGTTACTGTTGATTTAGAAATATATGATTCAGTAAATCCAAAATAATCAGATTCCTGTGTTCTTAATTTTTCCTTAGTATCATTTTTCATATTGTAATCAACAATGTAGAATGTATCTAATAGTTCATCTACTGATAATCCAGATTCTTTAACGAAATCTCTTAGCTTAATCATAATTCATTTATTATTTGTTAATAGGTTTAGTTTCATACATTTTTAGAATATTTTTTAATCCATTGCGTTTCAAACTCTTTTAATTCAGTTACAGCGTCTTTGTACTTTTTGCGTTTGTATGTACTTCTTATTGCTGTTCTATCATTGGTGAGCATTCTTGATGCTTCTGAGTAGTTAATTAGTTTCATCTATTTTCTATTTGCACATAATGATCAAAGCACAACCCATATTCATAAACAATATCAGAGCAATTATTTTTACTACATTCTTTTGATTCAATCGGACTATAATAAATTTTACAGTGTTCACACTGATCTTTACATGGTGTATTACATTCTATTTCTCTTTGGCAGTAAAATTCGCACATAACTATCTTTTTAAATCTACTTGCCAGCTAGTTTTGCAATCAGTGCATAAACAATAATTTTCTCCGTAAATATTACTAATGGAATAAAGCCCACAATTAGGGCATGTAATTTCATCAATAATTAACATATCTTCAAGCTCATTAAGTACGTGTTCCCTTAAGTTACTATTGCTTGTATTTTCAGAAATAAAACAAATAGCACCTCTTAGTGCTAGTTGTTGGTGTTTTTTATTTTTCATTTTTATATTATTTTACTTTCCAAATTCCTGTTTTTTCGATTGAATAAACATCTTCAGGGTTTGTTAATGTTTCAACTTTATCTAATACTGTATCGAAGTTTGAAACTAAAAATTCAATTGTGAAATAAGCTACTTTTCCTGCTTTTGTTGTTGGTGTTGTTATTGTTAAAGTTGTCATGATGTTTTGTTTTAATTATTATACTTCAAAGATACACATTTGAGTAATACCGTTAAAATATTTCAGCATTTATTATACAAAAAACATTTATGTTATGAAACATATAAATAAAATTAAATATATGATTTTTGTCATTGTTTTTTATGTTATTAATTTTTAGTAAATTTGTAGAAATAAAAGAATAGGCATGAAATTAAAAGAAAGGAGTCCAATTTATAAGTCCTGCATCACACAGATAAAGGATATTGACGAGAAAGGTCATGTTGTATTTT
>JBFFLJ010000068.1:0-5016 GCA_041554935.1 Candidatus Izemoplasma sp. | reverse complement strand
GTAATCTCTCTTGTACCAAAATCTACTTTATCAGTTGTAACTAATGGTGTATCTACTGAATTAAACACTACATCGCTTGTTGTTAATAACGGTTGGTCTACTCTACTTATTACGGTTGCTACTTCTAGTGCTGTGCTTTCATCAACACCTGCTGATGTTCTCATATTACGAGACCATTTAACATCTTTAGTCGCTGTTCCTTCTGTATCGTAGTCTGCTATTTCCATAAAGGATACTGTTCCACCAGATAACGATGCTATTAACGCTGATTGTTCCGCTAACTCGCTATATATTTGATTTAATACTAGCGCTTGTGCTTCCGGTGTTCCCATATTGAAATCATCATTGCTTAATGTAGTTGCTTTAAATGTTTCACGATATACTAATGTGTTTGATGTTATTTGTTCGTTGATTAATGTATCTTGATCAACCCACGTTGTACTTACTAAAAGCCAACTCGTATATAAGTTGCTTGTTGTTTTATAGACATTAACATATTCGCCTTCTAATGCACTTGGATATGCTACATCTAACTCTGCACTAATCGTTGCATCTACTGTTGAATCTGTTGCATATTCTCCTATGTAATCTTCATCTGTATTATCAACTTCTAATTCTTGGAAACTGACTTCGTATGATGTGGCTCTATTTGATTTCAATACACCACTTATTCCAACACCTATTGGGAAATAGAATAAACTCCATCCAGTTTCTGTATCGCCTTCTGGAACGATTACATCAATTATTTCTTGGTCTGTTTCTTGTGTCATTTTGAATGCAGGCATAGGGTTGACACCGGTTAAATCATAGAACTTTTGAGGTAAAAATTTAATTTTAGCTACGTTAGTTCCATATGGTGCATATAACCACGCTATGTCTGATTGATTGTTTTCCTTAATTGGAGTGACATTAGTTAATTTATCTAAACTATTATCAACTGTATTAAGTTTATAAACTATGTTTCTACTCATATTGTACTCCTCCTATAATGTTTCTGTATTTGGTCTTGTCTTCATTAAATTAATATATATTCTTGATAAGTTTGAACCTTGATTATTAAATGCAAAATATATATCATATGGTGCTGTGGATTTTGCTATTACCCAATTTGTTCCACTTGTTGTTGATACATCTAAATATTCATAACCTGTTATGTCTAACGATACTGTTCCTGTGCCTGTACTTCCGCTCTTACGGTATTTATCATCTATTGTGTGTTTAATACTTGTTGGATACTCAAAGACTGTTATACCTTGACTTAATCCTAATTCACGCATTAATGAATTGTTTTTAGCAAAGAAATCTCCAACGATTAAATTGCTTTCACTTGTTATGCAATGTTGTATATGCGTTTTACCGAATATCTCATTTGGATTTAAGTCGTATGATAATAATGTACCGCCCATATAATATGTTGCTATGCTTACACTTACTGGATGTAAATCAACATCGATTGTTGCTGTATGTCCAAAGTATACTCTTGCATCTCCTACTTGTCCGTATTCATCTGTGTATGGTATAGGTTTTAATCTACTACCTAAATACCCTGTATCATCTACTAATTGATAACCTGCTACACTTGGACTTTGAAATTGCATATTGAATACCATTGATGTTCCCATTGGGATACGTTGCACACTTGAATTGATATACTTGTTACCACTTGATATGCTTATAAACTGTGCATTGTATATGGGTTTGTCCTGTGTTCCACTATACGCAAAGGCATTCATTAATATTTGTCTAAACGCTAAACCTTGTACGTTGCTTGTATCTGTCCTTTGTGTTCTACTAAATTCAATGTATTCATTCTCTACATAACAAGTTAATATGTTTCTTTTTGTTATTGTGAATGGACTTATTGAACGATTTATTTGTGTGTTTGGATTTAATACACTTGAACCTTTTACTAGATGATATGTTACATCGACTGTTCTATATCTTATTAAATATTTAATCTTGATAATCTTGTAATCTTCATCTGTATAATCATATAAATCAAATAGTGTATCATCCGTTTTATATCTTACTGTGATATCAAATTTATCATTACCAAGTCTATTGATTAATGATTTGTTTGCTTCTCCGTATCTTGATAACTCTAATTTACTATCTTTTTGTTGATTTAATATTACTGCATTTTTAACTACTTTATCTATACTGTGTCTTTCTTGTCTTACATCTAAATCACGTATCGGTTGATAATAGAATCCTATTTCCATTTCTTTTAATGTTTGGTTATTGAACTCGCTATCTGTACCGTTCTTATCAACCCAAAAACTATGTATCAATGCATCTATAACTTGTTGACCTAATCCACTAATAGGAAAGGCACTATTGTTATATCTAACTCCTGCATTCTTTATTACGTTATCGCCCTCTGTATAATATAATGTATTGTTACGATATAATCCTGCATATAAAGTTGTTGTGGTACGTTCTATTGCTAATCCATCCCACTCTTCTTTAGATACTATCCATTTCGTTAAATCGGCTGCCGTTAATGTTCCTTCTGTTTGTGATTGTAGATTTTTCATTCTTACATCTATGAATCTTCTTATACCACTATCTAATTGCCATTCAGCCTCACTATCACTATATTTTGCATCGCTCGATCTTGGTGTTACTCCATCTGTTGCATTAGGATAGAATGTTCCACCGTTAATTAAGTCTGTTTCATATGTAGCGTTCTTTACTTTACTATGAACCGCCATAGCATAATCACTTATATCACTTTCAATAATTTCTCCTATGCTATTTGTGATTGTTACTTGACTACCTAAATCTCCTATTAACTCGTGTCCTATTACATTATTTAATGATAGAGTTGGATATGCTCCAACACTTCTAAACATATCAGTTAATGTTGTTAGCAAATCTCCTCCGCTATATTCTTTCTCATCTGCATTTACACCTAATATTGTTTGTGTTGCACTTGCTATTGTAAATGGACTTGTTGCATTCATTTCTACTGATATTAATATATGTTCTAACTGTGTTAAATATGTAATCTTTGACCCATCTATTGTTGTGAATAATCTATCTGGGTGTATATATCCTGCCAATTTCAATACTACTTCTGCGAGTATAATATCGTGTTGATATTTTCCTAATGCTGTCCTTGTTACTAAATCTTTCTGGATTATTGCTTCGTATGTTGTACCGTTAATATCTACTTCAACATCTGCATAATCTGGATAAGGCGAACGCTGTGAACTATTAAAAAGTTTGATTGTACCAAAATTAGGTTCTTCTGTTCCATCTCGTAAAAATTCAAATGGATACTCGTGTGCTATCGATACACTATCTATTGTAATATTAGCCATAGAACCCACTCACTCTCAAATTGTTTCTTACTCCACGTTCAACTCTTCTTTGTTCATTATCTAATTGCTCTTTATGTGATTCAATTCGATATGTAATTCCTGTTGTTGCTACCTCTGCACTTACCGCTAATACTAATCCTATTCCACCTGTTGCTGCTCCTATTGCAATATATCCTGCACCTTTTTCTATTAGTGCTACACCAAATTCAAGCTCTGCATTTCCTAATTGTTCTACTGTTGCTTTATATCCAGAGTTAAATACTTTCTTACCATACATTACTGCACCTGCTAATCCTATTGCATTCTTTGCTGTAAGTGGTGCGTTCAATGATGGACTACTTGCATTCCCTTGATCTTGAGGTGGACTTTGTGCAAATCCGCCAGTTGGTGTCTTTTGCATTGCTAATTTGTAATCAGCCATTATACATCAGCCTCCGCCCAACTAAATTCAAGTATCGCAATACCGTTATCTGTTCTTGTTCTTACACCGCCTGTGATATATCCTTGATATGTGAATAGACTACCATTAAACGTATGCTTAAAATCAAACAAAGTATCTTTATCTAATTTGTTCATTATTGCGCTATATATATTATCTTCTACACTTGATTCATTATAGAATATTCGTAATTGGTTATTGCTTGTTGATGAAGTATTTTCGGCTTTTGCTGTATCTGTTTTATTACTAAAGATAGGATTGTATTGTGTTGAGAACGTATCATTGTCTAATATCAATGTTTGATACTCTACGTTTGCTGTACCTGTTCCACTACCTATTGCTGTTGCTGTAAACACTACACCGATTGTATTTGAACTTGCTCCAATAGCAACCCAGTTAGTTGTGCCTACTGTTAATATTACATATTCCACTCCTACTATAAAACTTCCTGCTGTTACTGGTGCATTAGGTCGCATAGTCCAATTATCTGCATCTTTCCATACATAACCATTTTTGATTGCTGTAAGATATATGCTGATTGTATAGAATGAATAGAAATCTCCACTTTGCATCATAATGTTAGGTGTCTTGTCGCCTCTACCTGCTTTAACTCCTACTGTATACCCATCTATTGTCACTTGCTTATTAGTTTTCCAATATGTATTAAACTCATCTAGAGCCGTTAATACTTCGGTTTCTCGTGTTGATTGAAACATTATTTTATATTGAATTACATAATCACTTCTATCTGCTAGGTTTACACTTGGCGTTTCTTTGAAATACTCTTCTGTTACTGGTATAACTATCTCTCTTTTTATATCAAACTTATTCGTGGGTGTATCTTGGTCTATAACATATGGAATCCTGTCATATACCGCTATCAAATAACCACCTTTAAATAAGGTAGCACCTGTGTTTAAATTTATTACTCTTATTACTTCGGTATAGAAATCTTTTTTAAACATATTGCACCGCTCCTAACTCTACCATCATCTTTTCTTGATTATTTAATATTGCTTCGTTGCTTTCATTCATATCAAATGGTAGTCCTAATGTTTTACTATTAGCATATGCCATTAATTTACCCCACGTTTTAACTGTGATAAATCCTTTGTTCTTTTGTGTAAACTTTGTTCCTTCTTCGTTGTATACGATATAGTCTACTGCATTAGTATTATATACCGCTACGAACTCTGTTGCTGTATCAAAAAACTCAACACCATTCAATAACATAAATCCTGTATCTACTGG
>JBFFLJ010000067.1:0-5274 GCA_041554935.1 Candidatus Izemoplasma sp. | reverse complement strand
TATCAATTTGATCCTGCTGCTGGACCTACAACAAGTGTAGGACTTAACTTTCAAAGCTCTGGTGTTATACAAGATTATCAAGCAGCATCAATTGCTTTATTAAGAGTACAATTCCCAGAAGTAACGACAGACTACCCAGAATTGTTTGAATACTATCAAAAAATAGCATTTGCAACTGGTACTGGTTATTTACAATGTGTTTATGATGGTACTGGCTTAAAGTGGGTAGATTATTCTTTTACAATAGTAAATGATAAAATTTATGTTGGTATTCAAAACTATGGTGCTAAAATAAATCAATCAGATGTTATAACATTTGCGATTGCTTTGCCGTTTGAACAAAATTTATATGATTCATTATCAAGCAATCAATTAGTAGACTATAATCATTTTCTTGGTCCGACTGGTACAAATTTAATTGATGTAAAAATAATAGATGATAATATTTTCTTAAAAGGTGCAAATATCTCTTATAGTTTAGTTGGTACTACTATGAGCAAGACATTGACATTTTCAGGAAATAGCGTTTCATCTATTGCTGCAACAGCATACACAGATACAGCTTTAACTGTTCCAGATGGTAGAGATGTTCTTGTACTATTCAATTTAGACAATGAATTTTCAATCAATCCTAATTATGGAACGATCACACCAACAAACGCTGAACCGTTTAATAAATACGAATTATATATATATGGACAACGCTTTTCAATTCCTTCTTATTTATCAGCTGGAATCAATTTACTAATAGCTATTAATAGTGGTGTTATTAACTTTTTAATCTATTATATAGATAAAAGAAACGTTATTGCATCAGGAAGTTTTACGCATAGCGTTCGATATAGTATAGATCAGTTGGATGCATTCTATAATGAAAAT
Organism: Candidatus Izemoplasma sp.; assembly: GCA_041554935.1. Lineage (GTDB taxonomy): Bacteria > Bacillota_I > Bacilli_A > Izemoplasmatales > Izemoplasmataceae > Izemoplasma. Next base: position 4,395 of record JBFFLJ010000067.1, on the reverse strand, counting down.
CCAACTTATAAAGACCAATTCTACTTGAAAATGGGTAGTAATGCCTTCAAGACTGTAGCAGGTGGTGCTATGGCTGGTGGAATGGCTGGACCTATTGGTGTAGCTGGTGGTGCTGCTGCTGGTTTAGTTACTGCTGGGGTAGATGCAGGGATTGGACTTGCTAACTTACATTACATGGAAAAAGGATTGGCTTTAAAACCAGACCAAATACATGGTGAAACAAGTGAACTAGCTTTACAATTAGTAAATTTATTTGGAATCTACTGGGTAAAGAAAACCCCAGAGAATCAAGACTTGATGTTGCAAGAATACTATTTAAAAGGATTCCCAACATCTATTATTAAAAAAATAAATGCATTGACATATGCAACAAGCCGATTCGGAACTTCTAAAGTTGTATTCGGTCAGATAAAAGATGTAATTAGAAACGAATATACAACAAATTTTATTAATGAAAAATTAAATGAAGGAATCATACTGGTTCCATAAGGAGTGATGAATCATGGCTAATAACGAATACACATTAAGTACATGGCCTTGGGAAAGCAATTATGCTAAGGTCGACGAAATGAACCCAGTTGATAAAGCAATGTCAAAAGACAAAGCTGTTATCAGAACGTTCTTGAACCATAAACACATGATTGAAACCATTGAACGTTACGAATGGAAAAATCTTCCAGAAGAATTGCCGAGTGATTTGATTGAACGTATTCTGTTCTTCCGATTCAAAGGTGCACTATTTAAAGTGTTAGATCGTTTTATCTTCCTGCCTTTTACCTTACGTGGACAAGATGCAAAGACGATTGATTCATACGGTCGATATTTGAGCATTACACCTGTTTTATTTACTGGACAATGGAAAATGTCTGGTGATGGTGAAAAGCAAGATGACATTGATTTTGTATCAAATAAATCATGGGATGTTGTGTATGATTTACCAAAAGACAGTGAATTAATGGAAGCTGAGTATGTAGATGAAGAAAATGATGAAAGTGACATTCAAACCATTAATTTAGGGATGAAAGATATGGACAGCAAAGCTGTTGTATTACAAGACTCAACATTGGAAATCTCGCAAGATTATACACCTATGAGTGTATTATCGCAACCACTCAACGAACAACTATCTGATATACTCGTACTTGTGAACATGGATCTTATTAATAGCGCTAAAGTATTTTATATTATAGCAAAAGATGAAGCAATGAAAGATGCAATCGAGCAAGAGTTCGCACACTTAGATGAACGAATTTTGAATGGTAAAAGACACTTTGTTGCTACTTCAATGTTAGACTTTAAAGAATTAAGTGGAAACAGTGCAAAAGATACAGCGCGTTATTTTCAATCATATCAATCAATTGACAACTTACGAAAAGACATTATCGGTGTTGACAATGGCGGAACGTTTATGAAACAAGAACATACAACCAATATGGAAACACAAACCAATTCAAATAGTGGTAGTGCAATCTTAAACAATGGACTTAGAGTTCGTAAAGAATTTTGTAGGATTGCAAACAAAGTATTCGGCCTTGATTTAGATGTAGAACCTAGACAATCGGAATCAGAAGCAATTGTGGAAGCACCAGGTGCTCAAACAGAAGACCGAAACGATACAAAGGATGGTGAATAAGATGGCTTATTATGATGTAAAACCTTATTATGACACATTAACGTGGGGTGATATATTCACATCCTCTACTGAATTTATTTCTAAAGTAGTATCTATTGGTGGTATTACTGATCCAACGCAGTTAGCGGACATCTATGAACGATTGGCTGAAAAGTATTTGTTTGCTCATACTCGCTATGCAAGTGAAGACCCATTCATCTTAGCAATCAAACGTGAATTGCATAATGCTTTTCCATTCTATGTTGAAAGAGCTAATATTACAGCAAAGATGATTGCATTAACAGATGCGGAAATAGAACTAAGAAACAACCAATTGCGAAATCTTGTTGACACACATGACGAACCAATTGCAAACGCTGATACAGTAGCCTTTGATGATTTATCAACACAACAAGAAAACATTAACATAAATTTAGGTAAATTAGCAGCATTAAAAGACAAATACAACGCAATGAATCGTGATTATCTGATGGACATTTACAAAAAATGTGACCCATTATTTAGACAAATTCATGCAAGAACCGATATATCTTTATACGAAAGTGAGGAATAAAATATGCTAGACTTTATTAATACATACAGTGATACAATTATATCTACTATAGTGGTGCTTACACCTGTAGTATATGCTTTAAGAAGTAGGATTGTAAGTGACAAGAACATGCTGAACACATTTCAAGTAGCAAAACAAAGCATTTCAGACTCTAACAACATCAAATTTAATGTTGAAGGTGCAATCACTACAGTGAAAACAAACATTGATCGTATTGAAAACAAAGTAAATGAATCAATCAACTATATGAATCAAACGGTCCTGGAATTCCAAGAGGATGAATTGTATCAAAAGATGTTGTCTGGCTTAGGACAACTGGATGAATTACATCAAACATTGCAAAATAAAGATTCCACTATTGAAATGTTAGGAAGAGAATTAAAAGAAACACATTTGGCCTTACTTGAAATAAAGAACTACATGAAAGCAGGTGATTAACATGACAGAGGAATTTGTATATCATAAGCTAGAATGGAAACATAAAAAACGTTTTATCATTCATCAATTAGTGTTATTCCTTACTATTATTATTATTATAACACTTGCAATCAATCAAACAAATCCAGTGGTAGAAACCGCAAACGATAAAATGTCATTGACATTTGGTGGAATCATGGCTGTCATATTGATTGCTTTAGGATTTATGAATCGACTGAAAAAACTATTTAAAATTAAATTTGTAGCATTTGCTATTATTTGGGTATTATTAGGATCACTTGAAATGATCATGCCTACTATTATGTTTGGGATTGGTGCTCTCTTGATTCCTTTAATGATAGATGATTTAATAATGAGTGCATATTGGAACAAAGTGTGGTATAATAACTATGACAAATAAGATTAAGAATATGCTAATATACACTGGATTGGCTGGGGCCATCATGGGAGCAGTGGGGTATATACTAATCGTTGTAGCAATTGTACTAGGATTTGAAACAAATTTATCTGGGCAACAACAATTATTAATAGCAATCGTTGGTGCAGCAGATGGAGTATTGATTAATATTTCATTGATGTATCAAGGAATTGCATTCGCAAAACGTGAAGATAAATCACAAAATGTATTGAAACGTTATAGAAAACTAATATCAGACAATAAAACAAAGAAGAAGGCACACAGCATTGCCTATTACCTTGTTTTAGCAATCTTTAAGAACGTTATATTCAAAGGTGCAACAGTTGCTCTGACAACGTATTTCATTGTATTCATATTTATGAATGGAAATGGTGATTATGCATTGTTCTTAGTAGCTTTAGCAAACTTATGCTTATTTGCTGGATTCGGTATGATGGAACTAGCAGGTATGTATGACAACTATATAGAAAAACATATTCCTTATTTAGAGGGTGTATGTAACAAACTAGACCAGGCGGGGTCCGTACCGCTAGAGGAGTAAATTATGCCTTACATTAATGATACACGCTATTTATCTTTACCGCAACAAGTAAAGGTGAATAAAGACAATATCGCAACTAATGAGAATACAACAATTCCAGGTTTGGTTGCTGATATTGAAACAAACGCACAAGATATTTTATTGCTTGAAAGTAATCAAGTAGATCAACAAGAAGAAATTGATGGAATAAACGATACACTTGCAGCTGGTGGTTCATTAGTAACCAGACGTGTTGCAACATCAGTACAAACCATTGGTTCTGGTTCACTTGTTAAAATGGACTATGATGTAACTGTCAAAGAATCAAACGAATTGACTGTAATTGCTTTTGATGCAAACAATGATCATAGGTTATTACTTGAAGGTGAATATACAATCAACGCTGGATTCAACATGGTAAATTCATTTGGAACTGCAAGAACATATTTATTGCAATTAGTAGCAATCAATGAAACAACATCAGCAGAGCTTGTAATTGATTCACGATCTGGAAGTATAGCAGGTTCATCATCACTTGCAATCAATCCATCTTATGATTATGTAAGACCTGCAACAGATGTATATAAATTAGTAGTAAGACAACAATTTCAAGATTCAAGTGTAACAGTAGACGCAGGCGCATCCTTAAGTGTAACATCTAAATTCACAATAGGTGGAACAGGGATTGCAACTCGTACCAAAAACATTGGATTGACCGACCCAGCATTAGAAGCAGTATCTAGTGATGATTCAGAAGTTACAATTGAAGATAACTGGACTACATTAAAAACAATGATTCAAAAAGATGCTGCTACAAGTGCAACAAAACTATT
>JBFFLJ010000066.1:0-5391 GCA_041554935.1 Candidatus Izemoplasma sp. | reverse complement strand
TGAAACAATATTGTATCTTCAAGCAACACAATACATGTTAACTTTGGATTAGATGTTAATAATGCAAAAGGATCAATAGGTCTTGTCATCTGTAAAAACTCCTCGTAATCTAGTGACAATAATTGGCACTAAAATAAATTGAATAATAATTCCGATTATACCAGTACTAAACATTGCAACTGTTCCAAATACCGGTGGAAGTGTTACATGAAATATTCTTAGTACGGCAATAATCACAAACAGCTCAATTGCCATTCCAGATATTTTCGCAGTTGTTAAAGATACATATACATTAATGTTTTTTGAATAATACAAATATCCTGAAACAAATGCGTATACAATTAATTCAACGTACATAAAAGCAAGAATAGGCATAGTTGGCATGCCGAGCATGAAACCAGTTGTAAGAGAAACAAAAGCAATTATGATTCCACTAACTGGGCCAAGCAACATCGCACCTGCAAATACTGGAAGATGCATTGGTAAAAGTGTAGCACCCAAAGTTGGTCCTCCAAACAAATGAAATGCTTGCGGTAAAACGATACCGATAGCGCTGAATAGTGCAGTGAAAATCATCTTTCTTGTTGTCACGAAATCGCCTCCTGAACTATGGTATCAAAAATCATAATGAATGACTACTAAAATAAATCATATCTATAAAAAATACAAGTAAAAGAAAATATGTGGTATTCCTTTATTTGTATTTAACAGTCGATAAATCAATTTCAAAACGACAAATGTTGTCACCATCAAGGGGTGTTTTTAATAATTTTATTTCAAGTGGCGTTCCTAAAATTGTTTCAAATGGATGCTTGGCAAATCCAGCACTACAGTAACACCAATCTTTATCGATATTGAAATTTTGGTTCTTGATATTTTCTCGTACAAAGCTACAATGACATGCATAGTATTTTTTTAAGAGATCATCTTTTTCAGTTAAGAAGAGATTGATATCGTAAGGGATTTTAGTGATATATAATTTTTCGTTTTCAATTACACCACTTAAAATTTCTTGGTTACTTTTTACATATTCAACTGCTTCCTTTGTGATTATTTGTTCAAACCAAACTTTATTTTGATCAAGGTGATCTTGAAGTTCTTGAACTTTTCTCTCATGGCGATTTTTCAAGTAATCTACAAAAGATGAAGAGTTATTGTAAACTTCCTTTTCAGCTAGAAAACTTGACTCAGGAATATTATGGTTATTTCCAGCTAGAATTTTATTGCATTGATCCTTTTTAAAATGTTTTTGCAGGACAGTCATAAAATGGTTTGTATATTCAGGAAGAGCAGAAGAATCTGTTCCGAAATCAGGAAGTCTGATTTCTTGGATACATTGTTCTTGTTGTTCCTTTGAACCATAAAGTGAAACCCTGTTGATAATATTTTCTAAAACACCAAGAGAGTTAAAATATTTTGTCATATGAATATACTCTTCTTTTTTTCCAGCGTAGTAGAAATATCTTGCGATATGAATAACCTTATTATAAGTATTTGATTGATGTTCAATAAGAAAGTTAAAGTAAACTTTTATATCTTCAATTGAAGTATCATCAATATCTTTTTTGACACATTGTTCAAATTGAATGATTGTATCAACGTACTGATTTATTTCAGTTTCAGAGATATTTAATTTCGAATAATGATCGTGTAATAATTCTTTTCTCAAATGCACCACCTCACGTATATTATACCATGAGAGGCGAAGTTATATATATAGGTAATGTGTGATAAGTTGTCACAATTAAAAACAATCACCTCTTCCGAGGTGATTGTTTTAAACGTTAATTGTATAAAAGAATTCCGGCAATAAGAACAATTGCAGTAAACACATACATGAAAATCCAAAAACCTTTTACACCCATCATTTTTACCATTGCTTTTACTTTAAAGTTATTCATTAGCCAGGAAGGTCTTGTCAAAATAAAGTAGACATAAATTACCCCTAGTACGATTAAAACAATCCCTAAAATTTCTTGCCATTCCATTTTAAATTCCTCCTATAAATTAGATTTTTTTGTATATAGTTTTAATAATAACCATAGAGTTATTAAGTTGTAAATAACACCAAAAATAAACGTAAATAGCGCACTTCCGGATTCACTCGGAACTAATTCAAGTTCGATGATTCTCGCCGCCCAGTAACCAGGTGCTATCCCAAGTAAATTTTGAACCCAACCAGTAACAAAAAATGCAAGGACTGGTAACATTAATATTAAAGCAGAGAGTTTCATAATTACAAAACCTTCGACTTTATTACTAGCAAAACTATTCACAATCAAAGCAACCCCTGGGGCTTGTAGTGCTCCAACAATTGATATGAGAATTATGATGCCAAAACTGCTTCCTGTTAGGAACCCAGTTCCATAAATGATTGCTAAAGTTGCTATGAACCCAAATATAAAACTACTTACAAGTTTTACTACTACATAGTATTTCACACTGATTGGTGTGATTTTCAAACTCATTAAGACGTTATCATCTTTGTCATCTAGTAATGTAAATGCAGTTAATGCACCAAAGATATATCCAGTGATAATGATAAAGAACATTGCTAATATATTTGCCCACGGACTTCCTGGATTTTTCTCTTCAATAAACGGAATCAAGTAATACCCAATAACACCCATAATAACTGGATAGATTGCGAAGAATATATATAGTGGATCTCTTAGGATATTTCGCAATTCAGCTTTGATAATTGTTTTAATCATTTTTACACCCCACTTTGCTTAATAGCATACTTTTGAAACTTTGGAATCGCAATAAAACGATATAATAAGAATGCTCCCACAATCATATAGAATAGGCTAACAAAATAGCGGTATGTAAATTCATAATTTGGGAACGCAGATAAAATGATTTCCTGTGCTGCTTGAACTGGATTAATTAGTAAAATATAATCCCACCCTACCCAAGTTAATATGCCAAACATATATAAAGCTGTTGGAATCATTAATCCAAATGCAATCACAAAGATATTAACAAGCATACCAGTGAAATCTTTTTGATAATAAGATAAACATAACCCGGCGATTGTAAAGAATATGGTCGAAGAAATAATTCCTAAAAATACCAATGGAATTGATACTGTAACATCTTTAAAAATGATAAACACAATAATAATCAAACTTGATGAAAACAAATTATGAAGGGTGTTTGCAATAATCTTTGATAACACCAACTCATCATTTGTGATTGGTGTAACTAATAATGTGCTAATTGTTGATTCAGTTTTTTCAAAATGGGTAATTGCCCCAATATACATAATCCCCATCATTGATGCATCAATTAACAATACGAATGGTAAGATTGTTCCTAGTTGAGCTTCAGGAAGCAAGAAGAGGATTGTCCCCCAAATGATTGCAACTAAGAAACTAATTGAAAACACATTGTATTTATTCAAACGCTGTAATTCACCTTTTACAAGAACGATTAGTCTATTGCTCATCGTGTAATTTAACTCCGGTTACTTTAATAAAAATATCTTCTAATGTTGTTTCTCCAGAGTGAAGTGTTTCAATTTCTTTGGTTTGTAAAAGGTTTAAAAATTCTTTGTTTTGCCCAATGTTATCCATTGGAAAATCTCTTTTTATTGTTTTATTATCTTCTTTATATTCTAATGTCATTGAACGGTTTCCATATTTGATTTTTAAATTTCTTGGAGAATCCATCTCTTTAATTTCTCCCTCAACAATAAACGCAACACGGTCACATAGCTGATCAATATCTGCCATGATATGTGAAGTAATAAATACAGTTCCTCCGTTCGCACGGAATTCTCGTATCATGTCCTTTAAAATCATTGCGTTGGTTGGATCTAATCCATTTGTTGGTTCATCAAGGAAAAGCATTTCGGGATTATTTAGTAATGCTCGAACAATATTTAATCTGATTTTCATACCTTTACTAAATTCTCCGACCATTTTGTCACGGTCTTCCCATAAACCGACACGTTCCATTAATTCTTGAATATTGGCATTTTTCTTATACAATTGCGTAAAAAATGTAATGTTTTCCATTGCTGTCATTTTAGAAAAATGAATTGGCATTTCAAAACTGACACCAATGTCTTCATAAAACTCATCATTGTATTCAGTAATACTCTTACCATTATAACTAATCGTTCCTTTGAAATCTTCTAAAATCTTAATCATGATTTTTTGAGTTGTACTTTTTCCAGCACCACTTGGACCGAGAAATCCAAAAATCTCTCCCTTGTTAATTTCAAAACTGATACCATTAATTACGTCCTTTACATTTTTTGGATACTTGAAATGTAAATTCTCAACTTTAAACATATTATTCACCTGTGTATATACCTTTCTTGAATATATAGATTACTTTGTCGATTTTATCTAGCATCAAATTTGCATCAAAATCTTTACCGTTCACTACCATCTGATCAACTGAAATATTCATTGTCATGTCAATAACCAAATCAGCTAGTATTCCAGAATCTACATTTGGGTCAATTCTTCCCAATTTTTTATCGGTGTCGATATACGATATGTAATACTGTTTTGCAATGTCCAAGTTATCACGAATCAACAAATCAAAAATCTGTCCTTTTGATGAAAATAACAATGATGATATCTCAACATATTTTGGATTTTCAAAAGCAAATTTTGTGCCACCGATATACAGTAATCTAAAGAGATCAAGAAATGGCATTTGCTCCCTGTTTTGTAGTAGTTCTGATAAGTATTCCATTTTCTTTTTTCCAATATCATCGAAAATCATTTTATACAAATCTAATTTATTCTCGAAGTACTGATAAAAACTCCCGCGAGGAATTTTTGCATCTTTAATAATGTTTGACACATTTGCGTTTTCAAAAGCATTTTTTGAAAACTCATTTACGGCAGCTTCAGTAATCCGCTGTTTCTTTTTAAGGTCTAAATTTTCAAAAGTTTTTGTAGGCATATCTTCACCTCCTTATGACAACCATGTCATACTCTAATTTTATCATAAACTACAAGATTGTCAACAAAACAATGACGACCTTGTCATAAAAAAAGAGGTTACTTTAATAGTAACCAATTAAGATTGTAAGATACGTTGTTGGTGAGTGTATATGTTCATTGTTTGATCTTGCACAAATCCAATCATTGTTATTCCTGAAGAGTTTGCTAACTGATATGCAGAAGATGTCGCACCTTCACGACTGATGATGATTGGAATCTTGGAGAAAATACATTTTTGGAGCATTTTATTTGATATCCTACCATTAGTAAAGATAAATCTATTAATTGAATTCATATGATGTTTGATCATATACCCACATGCTTTATCAAGTGCGTTGTCACAATCAATATCTTCAAAGTATAAACGTTGTTCATCTATTTTCAACACGACACTGTGAACGCTTCTAGTTTTTCGGTAGAGACC
>JBFFLJ010000065.1:0-5393 GCA_041554935.1 Candidatus Izemoplasma sp. | reverse complement strand
CCCTATCGATAACATTGGAACTACAATCCTCTTGGTGGACGATTTTAATATGAAGCGCGGTTTATGTAAAATGAAAAATGCATTCCTTTTGAATTTAATGGTATAGTGTTCTTTCCAAAGAATCTGACGACGGTGAAATCGAATACCATCTAGTTCGATTTTATATTTTGATTGATGTTTATCAAATCGCGTAAATAAAAATACAAAAACAATTTGTAATAACAAAATTGAACCTGTCTCAATAGAGTTTATCGCTTTGTTTACATATGCCGGATAATACATAAATACTAAAATAATTGTGTAAAAAGTGAGGGCTGGCAAACTTGATTGCACCCTTCTCATAAAGGATAGATTTTTAATGTCGAGCAAAACATATTTGCGCTTTGCCATAAAATTATAAACTGGCCGAACATACCAAATGAGTGTTACAAAAAATAATCCAAATACTACAAAGTAATTCATACCTTCACCTCATTATCTAATATGTTTATTTGGGCTTCACCACAAATAAATACCGTTCTTAGAAATTTACGTTGATATCGAATTGCAAATCCATTTACTTCTAATGATTTTAAATAATCCCGATTCAAATTACATCCTGAAGCAAATTTCCTCCATGCAGGGTTTATCCAATTAAACAATCTTCTTAATCCTGACTTTTCTGGCAGTACATGTTCAATAAACAGAATGGTACCTTCAGGCTTTAGCACTCTTTTTAACTCTTGAATACCTTTTGTTACATCATCAACACTACAAAAGACTAAAGTGTGAATAATAAAATCAAACATATTATCTTCAAAAGGTAACTCTTCAACATCTAAACTCTGTTTTTCAATAAAATTAGGTACACGTTTTAATAAATGTTTCCCTAACACTTTATCAGAAACAATCATTCGCTCAATTTGATCAAATTGATAATGCTTCAGATTCACTCCCGTTCCAGAACCAATTTCAAGAACAGTACCTTTGGCTTTGGGAATTAATATTTCACGAGACTTTTTAATTCCATATTTTTCGAGTGGAAACATGAATATATCATAAAATGAAACCATGATACCACAACCTTTTTTGTTAGTTTATTCTCTATTATTATACCACATGATTATATTTCGTTATACTCTTCTATATAGACAAAAGAAGTTGCCAATTGGCAACTTCTTTTAGAAATAGGAAGAGATATCTATTTTACGGTCTTAAGACCAAGTGCAAAGGCCTCAAGGTTTAACTGAATGAATTGGGGTTTAACATTTTCTTTAATTGCTTTTTGAAAATCTAGAGCTTCTAAATGTAATGCTTTTACAAGTGCACCAAGCATAATAACATTCATTACTTTAGGATTTCCGAGAGCAATTGCTTCATCAGAAGCATTCACAACATAAGTTTGTACTTTTTTAGATAATTCACTAGTAATGTTTTCTGGATACTTGATTTTTCCATTTAACGTTACCATCGAATTAATTTTTAAATCATTGATGAGTAATACTCCATCTTTTCTTAAATAGTCAACATTTCTCGCAGCTTCCATTTGTTCAAAAGCAACTAATACATCCGCTTCACCCTTTGTGATGACAGGGCTATGCACTTTGTTACCATAACGTATTTCACTAGATACACTACCACCGCGTTGGCTCATTCCATGGATTTCTGACATTTTCACATCATATCCAGCATCAACCAAAGCGAAACTTAATAACGTTGTGGCAAGGATTGTTCCTTGTCCACCTACTCCACAAAATTTTATTGAAGTACTCATTATTTTTCCTCCTTAACAATTGCATCGTAAGGACAAATTTGTAAACAAACATCACAACCAACACAAGTTGCTGTATCAATACTTACTTTTTTCTCTTCTGCATTGAATACTAAACTTGGACAACCACTACGTAGACACGCTTTACACCCAACACATTTGTCTTGTAAGACGATATCTTTGGTTTTCCACATATCTTTATATATATTCAGGTCATCGTCGTTATATTTCTTTTTAAGGACGCATGGCCAGTCTGTAATAATAACACTTGCTTCATCTAATTCTAATGCCCAGTTAATTGTTTCTTTAACATCATCCAATTGATTTGGATTAACTTTACGAATATGTTTAATCCCGATTGCTTTACAAATTCCTTCAATATCACCAATAATAGTTTCTTGTCCTTGAATTTTAAAACCACTACCTGGATTATCTTGTTGCCCTGTCATACCAGTAATACGATTATCAAGAATAACATTAATCGTGTTTCCACCATTATATACAACATTCAATAATGAATTGATACCTGTATGGAAAAACGTTGAGTCTCCCATAATACTAACAACACGACGTTGTTCTTCTGAGTTCATATCAAAGATTCGCTGTGCTCCGTGACCACTACTAAATGAAGCCCCCATGCAAATCAACCAATCCATCATATCGTATGGTTCACCGACTGCCAAACTATAGCATCCAATATCACCAGAAACAACGATTTTTTTACGTTTTTTTCCTAGTTCATAGAAGAATCCACGATGTGGACATCCACTACAAAATGTTGGTGGTCTTCCCACAAATAATTCGGGATCATTTACAATCCCTTCAACATTTTCACTTAATATATGTCTTTTAATAACATCTGGTGTCATTTCACCTGTATATGGAAATAGTTCTTTTCCAATAACTTCTTTTCCTAATGTTTTTGCGAATTCTTCAATGTATGGATCATTTTCTTCAATGATATATACTTTGTCATGTTGATCACAAAAATCACTAATTAGTTTTGCCGGAAGAGGATTGGTAAATCCTAATTTCAAATAATCTGCTGTTTCTCCAAGTGCTTCCCAAGCATACTCATAACTAATTCCTGATGCAATCACACCAATTGTTTGTTTATTATCAACGCTGTAATTCCATTTTGATGTTTCTGAATATTCTTTTAAGCGATTCATACGTTCTTCAACAGTGTGACGAAGTGCTCTCCCAATTGCTGGTACAGCAACGTACTTATTAAAGTTTTTCTCATACTTAACTATTGGTACATTAGTGCGCTCTCCAAGTTCCACAGAACTCTTTGAATGGCATACACGTGTTGTCATTCGAAACATAACAATACTATCATATGTTTCACTTAAGTCGTATGCATCAATAATCATATCTTTTGCTTCTTGAGCAGTAGAAGGTTCCATCATAGGAATCTTTGCAAATTTAGCATAATTACGGTTATCTTGTTCATTTTGGCTACTATGCATTCCAGGTTCATCAGCAGTAATAATAACACTACCCCCAGTAACACCAGTATAACTAAATGTGAATAGTGGATCCGCCGCAACATTCACACCAACGTGTTTCATTGCTGCTAGACTTCTTCCTCCAGCAATGCTCGCTCCAATGACTGCTTCTAAAGCAACTTTTTCATTTGGTGCCCATTCAGCAACCATCTCTTTATATGTCGCAATGTTTTCTAAGATTTCAGTTGAGGGCGTTCCAGGATAAGCACTAGCAAAATGTACTCCCGCTTCATATGCCCCACGAGCTACAGCTTGATTTCCTGTTAGAATCTTTTTCATATAATCACTCCTTTTTCAAAGTTCACTTGTATTATATCAAAGGAATTGGAAAACCTCAAACGTAAACTGCCACTTTAATGTAAGCGCAAACACTTCACTTTGTTAAAGTAGCACTTTAGAGCAAAAAAGAAGCCCTGAAAAAGGGCTAAATATCGAGAGTTAATACATTCACATGTTTGCTCACTTCAACAAATCCATCAATCAAAATTTTACCTGTTAAATGCATGATATCAAAGCACTCTGGATTTGTTCTATATAACGAGTTGTAATCACAATTCTTTCTTCCAATAGTTGCGACTCGATGATGACCGGCAACAACTATTTTATCAGGAATTGGTGCTTGAAGATATTCAAAGGACCAAATCATATCTCTTATAGAAGTTTGCTTCCAATCATCAAGTGTTCCATCAAGTCCACCATGAACAAAAATATATTTATCTAACTCATAATAATACGGCAGTGATTTTAGAAAGCCATAGAGTGTTGGATACTCTCTTGTAATTACATCGCGAAGAAAATCTAAGTCAGTAGTAGTGGGAATTTGTAGCCCCGAAAAACTTTCTAATGTTTTCCCAAATCCATTATGTTCGATATTAAAGAATGATGACAAATACTTCCCTTCTAAAAATTCAATCATAAACGTATCATGGTTTCCTAAAATAATTGTAACTTTATTATGGAGGTGCAGTTCATATAAATAATGAAATATTTCACGAGACTGTGTTCCTCGATCAAACATATCCCCCACAACAATAAGATGGTGGTTATCGTTTTTTTCATCAAAATGGTTTTTCGTTAATGCATCCATAAACTCGTCATAATGTCCGTGAAGATCACTTACTACAAAGTAACGCATTATTTCTTATCCTCTATTTTGACTTCACCAGTCGAGCGATAGTGACTTGTAATTGAGCTTGTCCTGTTATATAAATCTCTGGTCCCTTCACCATCTGAAATAAACGACATGCGATGATCTTTTTTAATGCCAATATCTTCGGCAACTTTGTCAACATCAATATTTGCTCCTGCAAAGATAAATTCCCATCCTAAATTAGATTTTTCATCAATCAATCGTTTAATCTTTGATCTAGTAAAAATGCGGCTACTGTTTTCATAACCATCTGTCATAATCACTACAATAACTTTATTTGTTGTTGTACGACTTTGTAAAGATAAGACACTTTGTCCAATCGCATCAAACAAACTCGTTGAACCAGAAGGTACATATACTTGATCATCCAAATTATGAACAGATGAAACATCACGAGATAAGTAGAGAGTTGTCACTTTGTTATTAAACAAGATTGTCGTTAAAAAAGCCTGATCAGATAATGTCTTTTGAGATTCTAAAAAACTATTAAATCCACCAATAACATCTTGTGTAATATTAAACATTGAGCCAGAACGATCCATTATGTATAAAATTTCTGTGTGTTCTTTCTCGTTACTTTTTGCTCGTAAAATATCATCCACAGTAACATTAAAGAAATCAGATAATTTTAAAAGTGATTCAATCTCAGGCAATCCATTACCACTTTCCCACTTCGAAACAGTTTTATCTGATACATGTATTTCGTTTGCAAGTTCAAGTTGAGTAATTCCTATGGCATTACGTAATTTCTTAATGTATAGTCCAATTACCTTATTATCCATTCTACCACTCCATTCGCCTTAATATTACTACACAAAGGGATATTTAGCAATATTTTCATGTATATTTATCATAGGAAACCCGTTCTCGTACTCTATGTAGTGTAGAGTATTATATAGATGTAGAATGTAATTTTGATACAACTTAGTTGCTTTAAAAGCAACAAAAAAGTCTACAAAATGTAGACCTATATTTTGATTTT
>JBFFLJ010000064.1:0-5415 GCA_041554935.1 Candidatus Izemoplasma sp. | reverse complement strand
CGTAATGGAATAAGACCCATTAAAATACAGTAATACAATTCCGATGATTCCCATCACAAAAAAGTGAACCGCAAACGTTGAACGAAAACGTGCTTTTTCCGCATCAATACCGGTGAGATAAAAAACAATAGGAGGACCATCAATACTTGCAATCCCATTTCCAAGGCCACTTAATGAACCAAAAAAGATTCGATTGATCAAAGAATCCTTAATGTGAAGGTTAAAACGAAATACTTTATTGAATATCGCTACAAAAATGAGCCCTCCAGCGATATATTTGACAATCGTAGTGTCGATGTGTTCGGAGGCATATAATCCAACACCGGTTAAAATAACCCCGAATAACGTAATGGGAATAATCTTTTTTATTATCTCTTTTTGGAGGTAATTTCTGTTTTCATAAATCAATATTGCGTTCAACACAACATTCGCTGTAATCATCATTGTTCTGATATCATTGATATTGTAGGCAACCAAAGCCAAAAGAGGAATAGCGATAAGGCTACTACCAAATCCAGTTGTTCCTTTGATAAGTCCTGAAAAAATACCTATAAGAATTAGAAAAATAATGATTTCCATTGTTGGTCCCTCGCTATAAAGTGATCAATTCCTTGGGAAATTGATTAAACACAATACATCCTTCTTCTGTAAGATATAAATCATCTTCAATACGAACACCACCAAGACCACTAATGTAGATTCCTGGTTCTATCGTGATACAAGCACCAACTTCAAGAGGATTGGTGTTTGCTTGTGACACACGTGGTCCTTCATGAACATCTAATCCAATGCCATGGCCTGTGCCATGTTTAAAGTAGTCACCATATCCTTTGGCGGTAATATAATCACGACAAATAGAATCTAGTTCTTGGCCAGTCATTCCTGCCTTGGCTGCTTCTACAGCTTTTGTTTGTGCTTGATAGACAACCTCATACATCTCTAATAATTTTGGATCAACCGTTCCAAAGGCAACGGTTCTTGTTAAGTCCGAAGTGTAACCTTCATAACTACAACCAATATCAAATGTTACGAGTTCATTTCCCGTAATGACTTTATCGCTTGCCATTCCGTGTGGCATTGCCCCACGGGGTCCAGAAGCAACAATGAAACGATCCCATGTACCACTCGCTCCAAGTTCTAACATTTTTGATTTTAAAATCACTTCAACTTCTTTTTCTTTCATCCCAATTAACGGTAATGATAAAGTATATTCTAAAGCTTGATCAGTTATCTCACATGCTTTCTTGATTAAGTCAAATTCACTTTGTGATTTACTAATGCGTAATTGTTCCACAACGTTTGATAAAGATACCAACGTTACACCTAGTGTTTGATAATCGGCGTATTCTTGATAACGAACCAAAGAATCAAATCCCAGCACAGAAATGTTTTCTTGGAGGATAACATCCTTGATTGCGTCAAGGTGATTGGTTTTAATATCAATAATTTCAAATCCAATACATTGTTGACGAGCTTGGTCTTTATATCTAAAATCAGTTATAAAGAATTGTTTTGTAGGTGTGACAATCGCAAATCCAAAACTTCCTGTATATCCGGTAATAAAACGCAAGTTATTAGACGCCTTTTGGTTTTCAAGTCCCGCGAGTAACATCGCATCAACTTCTTTTAAACGAATCATTTCTTGTAGTTCTTGTAGTTTCATACGTAGTCTCCAATCTAGTTATTTTTTACAATTGATTTTATTATAACACTATTTTTCCCACATGTCCTCAATATCTTAGCGACAATTTTTGGGTATTTGTCTATTAAAAAGCAGACACCATTATTTGGTGTCTGCGATGTATTATTCTGTGCGATGTTTTTTAATATATTGGACTGCTTCATCAATTGTAACAAACATACGTTCTTCTCCAATTGTATCTATCAAATTAGCTTTTTGAAGTGATTGTAACGGTTGCGGGCGAATCCCTGTGATTAGTACTGTGACATGTTTACTACGGCATATTTTTAATGATGTTTTAAAGTAGTGTAACGCTGTCGCATCAATTGCTGGGACATGTTTCATGCCGATGATTAAATATTCAATTTTGTTATCTAACATATGGATTGCTTCAATGTATTTAAATGCTGCCCCAAAGAAGAATGGGCCGTTGATTTGATACATTTTAACATGATCTAATGTTGGATACTTTTTATTGTCAATTTGGAATGCATCAGGTGTATCGAAATCACTATCTTCTGTGAAGTCTAAGCTTTTGACAGAAACGTCAGATACTTCACTCATACGTTTCATAAATAAGAACATTGATAATAATATTCCGACTTCAATTGCAATCACCAAATCAATTGTGACTGTGAGAATAAAGGTTGTTAGTAATATGATAATATCACTTTTTGGTGATTTCAATAATCCTCTAAACTCGCGCCATTCACTCATGTTATAGGCAACAACAAACAAGATTGCAGCAAGAGATGTTAATGGCACATTTTGAACCAAAGGCATTAGGGAAACCAATATGATTAATAACACCACAGAATGAACCATTCCAGCAATTGGTGTTCTTCCACCATTTTTGATATTCGCAACTGTTCTAGCTAAAGCTCCTGTGACAGGAATTCCTCCAAATACTGCGGCTCCAATATTGGCAGTACCTTGAGCAACTAATTCCATATTTGAGCGATGTTTACTTCCAATCATTCCATCGGACACAACAGCCGATAATAAAGACTCAACACTTGCCAAAAAGGCAATAACAAAAGCTGGTCCGATTAATAATTTAATTTTATCAAATGTAATTGATGGGAAGTGAAACTGTGGTAAATTAGTCGACAACACCCCAAATTTTGAACCAACTGTCGCGACATCTAATTGAAGAACATACACAAGAAGTGATGACACCAATAATGCAATTAATGTCCCAGGAATCTTTTTACTTACTTTTGGCCAAAAGATAATTATCAATAGTGTCAACAATCCAATTGCGAATGTTGTAAAGTCAATACGATGAAACTGCGTAATGTATTGTTCCCATTTTCCTAAAAACTCAGCTGGTAAATCTGTTATCTTCAATCCAAAGAAATCATTGATTTGCGAAGAAAAAATCACCAGGGCGATTCCACTTGTAAACCCTGTAATAATTGGATACGGAATAAACTTCACCATTGTCCCCATTTTTAAGAGTCCCAATGCAATCATAATCAATCCCGCCATAATCATCGCAATGATCAATCCATCCATTCCAAACTGGGCAATAACACCAAAGACAATCACCATAAACGCTCCAGTTGGACCACCGATTTGGACACGGCTTCCTCCTAAGAAACTAATGATGAATCCCCCAATTATTGCAGAATATAACCCTGCTTCAGGCGTAGCTCCCGAAGCAATTGCCAAAGCAATTGACAAAGGCAATGCAATAACAGCTACAATAATTCCAGCTAGGATATCTTTGATAAATTGTTGTTTGTTATATGTCTTCATTACAGAAAACAATTTTGGTTTAAGTTTCGACATTTTTATACCTATTATTCATTTCCTTTATTCTTTATTTCAAAGTCCATAATACGTGTTTACATATCGGATGTCAATATAAATTTTTTCACAAAAAAAGAGATTCATTTTCATGAAATCTCTTAATCAAAATATTCAACTTTATTCATATATAATCCTTGCGCTGGCGCAATATCTTTCAAGGTGTTATTATCTAAATGTTTTAATAAATATTCCATCGTATAATCACATTTCCCTTGGCTGATTGTCATTGCTGCTGCAATCAAATTCCGCACCATATATCGTAAGAAACCACTACCTTTGATATAAACTTCTAAATGATGATCATTTTTTACAAACCGAACATCATAAATTGTTCGCACCTTATCAGAATCATTGGTTTTTGTAAATGATGTAAAATCATGAGTACCTTTTATTTGTTCTAAGGAAGACTTAAATAAGTTCTCATCAAATTCACCAGGGTACCATTCATAGTCTTGTTTGATGACATCAAACCCTTTGGTATTGATGACATAAACATATTCTTTTGATTTGATGTCATAACGACTATGGAATGTTTCATTTACTTTTGTACAAGATTCAATAAAGATTCCTTTTGGAAGATACATTCTTATCATTTGTAAAATCCCAAAAGCTTCAATTGAACTTGTTGTATCAAAGTGGATGACTTGATGATAAGCATGAACGCCCTTATCAGTTCGTCCACTCCCATGAACTGTGATGTCCTCGTGTAACGCATCTTTAAGTGCTTGTTCAATACTCCCCTGAACAGTGACTTGATGTGGTTGTCTTTGATAACCATCAAACATTGACCCATCATAAGAAACCATAAGTTTAAACCGATTTAAATGATCGTTTCGAAGAACTTCATATACTTTATAAATCAATTCATCTCTCAACAAAAACTTAAGAATGATTTGATGAATTTGATTCTTAATAGTTACACTTGCTTTGGCATAAACAATTTGATTTTGGATCTCGTATTCGATATTTGAATATGTGCGATCACTTGCATTCATTAATGCATCACTTATTTCTTGAAGATTAAAAAAACGTTCGGTATCTAATGTTCTAATTCCTAAAAAGTTAGGATGCATCACTTTGGAAAGTTTTGTTAAATCTTTTTCATTCCAGGCTTGAAAATATTGATTTAGTAGATCCATAATGGTGTCCTAGAAATAATGCTCAATGTAAAGATTGTGAATGAAAAGATAATGACAACTGTATCAATGCTTTCCCATGTTAGGATATGAATTCTTGTCCGATTTTTTCCTGGGACAAAGTTACGCGCTTCCATCGCATTTGCAAGTTCATCAGAACGTTTGAAACTAATAATAAACATCGGAATCAATAAACTAATAATCTGCATCACTTTATCTTTGAACTTACCTTCAGTAAAGTCAACACCACGACTAGCTTGTGCCAACATAATTTTATTTGCTTCATCTAATAATGTCGGTATATAGCGCAAAGCAATACTAATTATCATTGCAAGTTCTTCAGTATTAATACCAATATAGTGAAGTGGTTTCATGACTTTCTCGAGTCCTAAATTTAAGTCCGTTGGTTTTGTCGTCAGGGTCAAAATTGTCGAAAGGGTCACGATGATGATCAAGCGGATCATAATAAAGAATGCCCCTTTTAATCCTTCATCGTAAATAACAAGATGACTTTGTGACAAGATGAATCCGTCATGATATAGAGCAAAGAGTGTCAACACTCCAAAAAGAGTTGCGAGAAGGAGTAGGAATCTAAAATTAACTTGTTTACGGATAAAATACCAAGCAAGAATAATCGCGATTGCGATTCCAATATTGTAAGTTGTCACTATAAAATTTGTATCTAATAATACAGTTCCAGTTTGTACGAATAGAATTTGAAAGGTAAACGTAAACATGATTAAAATTAAGATTGGTTTTAATCCACGGAGGATTCTTCCAATT
>JBFFLJ010000063.1:0-5523 GCA_041554935.1 Candidatus Izemoplasma sp. | reverse complement strand
TTATGGTATTGATGCAGTTAATTCTTACAAAACACTTTTTGCGACTTATCGACAAATGCAAATAGTCAATGGATTAGGAACCTTAATGTTTGGAGCGGTCTTCTTAGGAGCCTCTAGTATTTCGGCATTCTTTATCTTGCGCTCAAGCTTATTGTCACGAATTTACGAAGTCAGTATTTATCGTGCGTTAGGTGCCAAGAAACGTGACTTAATTAAAATTTTCTTAATCGAAGCACTGATTCTAACTGTTCTGACATCACTCATTGGATATGTCGCTGTTAGTGCAGTGGTTTACCGCATTCAACTCTTATCAGGTGGGTTCTTTGAGATTGTTAAAATCTCACCACTTAGTTTCATAACAGGGATTGTGTTAATTTTTATTACAAATATTTTAAGTGGTATTATCCCTGTCACAAACCTCCTTACTCGTACACCATCTGAAATCTTATCTAAATATGACTTTTAATTGAAAAAGCACTTTGAAAAGTGCTTTTTTGTATTATAATAAAGATAGGGGTGATAGGATGATTGATCATATTTTTATCAAGAACTATAAAGCTTTTGTAAAAGAAAATATACCCTTAGAAAAACACACACTTTTTATTGGTACCAACAATTCAGGGAAAACAACGGTACTTGAAGCCTTGGATGTTTTTTTCAATGATAATATCCAATATCAAGACATTCGCAATCGTCACGAGGATGTCGTTGTTGAAATCCATATCAATGAGGAACGATACCGTAAAGTATTTAGTCCTCCAAGATTTAATATTAACTATTCTAAATGCATTGGAAATATGTACGATATTAACCACATTAGATATTTATATGTTCCCAAACACATTTCAAATCCAAAATTGATGAATGATATACTATCCATTAACTATACAAAAAAAATAGATCCATCGGAACAAACGATAATTTTCAAGATGTTTGATTATATTGATGGCACTGTTGGAAACAGTAATTGTCCATTATTTCAATCCAATTTGCGATTGGAAATGGACATCAAAGAATCACTACATTTTACCTCACAAGAATATAGTAATATGATTTGTAATATAACCTATCAGTACGTTATTATTGGAATCGATAACGTTGAATCTAACTTTAAATTAAGTGCATTAGAAGAGATAACAAAATACTCCTATCAAACATTGCTTTCAACCAATGACAAAACAGTTATAACTGCGTTTGATTACAAAGTCTACGCATTATATAAAGATGATGTCAAACAGGAATTTGAGACAATTCACAAACAAGTAGTTCCTCACAAAACGTACCTCTTGGTCGAAGGAAAATACGATGTAGCGTGGTTTGAAACAGCACTTAAATTATTAGAAAAAACACAAACCCATCGTGTCATTCCTTGTGGTGGGGCAGGTAATATTCAGTTTGTCAAAGAGCAACTCGAAAAAGAGCATTTTAAAACAATCATTATTACCGATGGTGATACAAACAAAAAGACATCATTGAAGAAAGATATCATTGAGTTATATGCAGACGTCGAATACGTCAATCAAAGATTCCACACTCATTTTAAAGCAATGCCAAAGAGTAAACATGTATTCTTTAAAGCAATATCAGTTAAAGACGATGTTGTTAAAAATATATTAAGTAGTTGGGCAAAAAAACATTTAACAATTAATCATGAATTTGTGCAAGAATTAAAAACTTTAATCTAAGGAGGAATCACATGAATTATGTAATTAAACAAAAAGTATTTTCTTTAAAAAACCAATTTACGATTACTGATGAACAAGAACAACCGCAATATAAAGTAAGCGGAAAAGTCTTGAGTCTAAAAAACAAATTAGACTTGATGACTGTGGATGAAGAAGTTATTCTTCATGCTGAAAAAGTTCTGTTTAAACTAATGGCACAATATCAAATATTTAACAATCAAGGTGATTTTATTGCAAAAGTAAAACGTAATTTTAGTATTTTTCGACAAAAATATGAAGTCTATGTTGGAAATGATCAGTTACAAGTGGAAGGGAATTTCACAGGTCATGCATTTAGCATTATGCGTGAAGGACAACAAGTCGCAAATATCACAAAAAAATACTTTAGTTTTGGCGATTCATATCTGATTGAGATTGACGATGAAACGAACAAAGAATTATATTTATTCATCGTTATTGTCATAGATCAAATCGTACAAGCAGCGGAGGCGAGAAGACGAAATGCAGCTAACTAAAAAATGTAACATCTGTGGTCATGAAACCAGAGAACTCAAAGATCAGGAAATTTTAGTAACATACGACGTATGTGATCATTGTGGATTTATTTACAAACAAAAAGAACATCATGTTGAACGAGAAGTTGAACGTAATCGCTATTTTGAACATGACAACAATTTCCTTAATGAAGGGTATGTTAAAATGTTCCAATGTTTACTTGATGATTACGTTAAAGATTTAGACATCAAAGGAAAGGTATTAGACTTTGGAAGTGGACCAACCCCAGTATTTAAACAATTACTAATCGAAGCTGGATATAGTGTTTACGATTTTGATCCATTTTTTAATCCTGATTCAGATTATTTAGACCATAAGTACCAATTGATCGCATCAGTTGAAGTTATTGAACATTTTAGTGATCCTACAAAAGAGTTTGATAATTTACTACCATTATTAGAAGACAACGGATATTTATTACTAATGACACATCAACGTTTTATGGATGAAGAAGAATTCCTTAAATGGTGGTATCGTCGTGACATCACACATGTTTCATTTTATACTAACGAAACATTACAATTCATCGCAAACAAGTATAATCTAGAAATTTTAAAAGATGATAAAGTAAAAGTTATATTATTACAAAAACGATAAAGAGAAAAATGTTTTTTTCTCTTTTTTCTTTGTTATAATAGAGGTGGTGATATCATGAAAAACATCAAGATAACAGGGAAAGAAATTGTCACCTTTTTATATAGTGGTGGCGATTTAACCAATGAGTTTTCTTCCAATAAAAGAGCGTTAGAAGGAATTGAAATTCATACATTGATTCAAAACTCATATGGTGAAAAAGATCAAAAAGAAGTTTCTGTGGAAACTCTTTTTGACTATGAAGACTATTCATTTCATATCACCGGAAGAATGGATGGACTTTTAGTGGAAGATAACAAGCAGATAATTGATGAAATTAAAAGCACAAAAGTCGATCTCCATTTAATCAAAATTGATTCACGCCCAGAACATTTAATGCAGGCAAAAATGTATGCTTACATGTATGCCACACAACAACAATTAAAATCGATTAACGTACAATTAACGTATGTGAGCGTCAGCGATTTTAAAATCAAAAGATTTAAGAAACGCTACAATATATCACAGTTGACCAAGTTCTTTGAAGAAACCATCATTGCCTACGTTGAATGGTTAAAAATATATGAGAATCATCAACAACAAAAGCTAAAATCAATTGAGGGACTAGAATTTCCTTTTAGTGAATATCGTGAAGGACAATACAAATTTATGGGAGCGATTTATCAATCGCTCATCAAAGAAGACATATTATACAGTATTGCTCCAACAGGCATCGGGAAAACAGTTGGATCTTTATTCTCAGCTTTAAAGACAATTAAGAATGAAAAAGAAAAAATCTTCTACCTTACCGCAAAAAATGCTGGAAAGAAAATTGTTGTCGACACAGTAAACTTACTCAAAGAACACGGACTAGTCTCTAAGACTGTTGTTGTCAACTCGAAGGAAAGTATGTGTTTGATGGATAAAGTAGATTGCGACCCTGACATCTGCCCATATGCGAAAGGGTTCTTCAATCGTTTGAATGATGCCTTGAGTGATATCTTTATTCACCAAGATGTTTATGATATGAAACTGATCAAAGATTACGGTGTATACCATAAAATATGTCCGCACGAATTCAGCTTATCAATTTCAAATTTTTCTGATATCGTCATCTGTGATTATAACTATGCCTTCGATCCACGAACACATTTAATTCGTTATTTTGATGATGACTACTATCAACCAAAATTGTTGATAGATGAAGCTCATAATATGGTTGACCGTTCTCGCCAAATGTATTCTAGTACGCTATCATTATCAACTCTAAAAAACTTAAAAAAAGCAGTCACTAAACTGAAACCAAACGTCAAGGGGAAGATTACACAATTGATTAATTACATCAATCAATACGTTGATCAATACGATATTATAAAAGCCCAATTTTACTACCAAGACGATCTCGATTATGAGTTGATCAAACACGTTGAACGAATTGTTAATACAATTGATCAAATTTTGTCAGAACAAAAAAAGTTTCCGTTGCGAGATCAAGTTTTAGATGGATATTTTGAATTGCTTCAGTTTTCAAGGATAACCGATTACTATAACTCCAACTATAAATATGTCATCGAAGTCATAAAAGATGATATTGTAATTTCATTAAAATGTTTGGATGCATCAGCGTTTATTTATGATATTCTAAGTAGGAGAACATTTGGCTCAGTCTTCTTTAGCGCAACATTACAACCAATTGATTATTATGTGACATTGATTACAAATAAACACGGTAAAAGTATTCAAATACCATCACCATTTCAACAAGATCATTTAGGAGTTTTTGTTGATAATCAAACATCAACAAGATATAGAGATCGCGACAGAAGTATTGAGCGTATTGTTGACAACATCTATGCAATGGTCGAAACGAAAATTGGAAACTACATTGTTTTCTTCCCGAGTTATCAATACTTACAAATGGTCTATGACCTCTTTGATCCTGACGGATATGATGTTTATCTTCAAACTAGAAGTATGACATATCATCAACGACAAGAAATTTTAGATGCATATAGCTCAGTAGGTGAATATTCCAAAGTTGGCTTCTTTGTTCTTGGTGGAAGTTTTAGCGAAGGTGTTGATTATCTTGGCGATATGCTTTCAGGAGTATTAATTGTTGGTGTTGCCTTGCCACAGTTTAATCAACATAATGAGTTATTAAAAAGTCATTTTGATGATACTTTTGGAGCAGGATTTGATTATGCATATACATACCCTGGAATGAATAAAGTTATCCAAGCTGTCGGACGCGTAATCCGAACAAATAACGATCATGGTATTGCAATCCTATTTGATGATCGCTATACCCATCAAAAATATCGACAATTATTCCCGGAACATTGGAGCCATTATCAAGTAATTTCAAAGAAGCAATATGTTCAAACAGCTTTACAAAGATTCTGGGATAATATAAGAAAAGATGAGTGATAAATAATGACGTTGTCAAAAGGAGTATACAAATGGAACAAATAATTCAAGATGCTATGAACGAGACAGTCCTTGCTTCAGCAGCGCAACATTATGGTGTTCATGCCTCAGATATTACGCATGTTGGAGGATTTGAAAATTTTATTTACGAATTTCAAAAAGACAATAAACCTTATATTCTAAGATTTGTCCATAGTGCACATCGTAGCTTTGAAATGGTTTATGGTGAATTGGAGTTTATTGATTATCTAGACCACCACCAAGCAAATGTTTCAACTGTTAT
>JBFFLJ010000062.1:0-6031 GCA_041554935.1 Candidatus Izemoplasma sp. | reverse complement strand
TCAACTACTTCTGACAATAACCACTAAGACAAAATATCGAGGGTAAATGTCAATCATCCATTGGGTGAAGAAGATATTTGTCAGAGTATGGGATAATGGTTTTATCACTTTATAAAAATAATTATATTGGATCAATGATACAAACTATCAAAATCAAAGAAATTAAATGTAATTATGAAATTGGATTTTTTGATCAAAGTTTTTTCAGATTTCTCAATGATCAGTATTCAAGGTGTAAATGACACATTAACAACAATATCCTTACAAATGCAACAATACGCAAATGCATACTCAAAAATAATGTGATCTAAAAATCCGGTAGTATCCTATTAATAGAGAATAATACTAGGTTAAGTCAATTCATCATAAGCATTAGATTCACTTTTATGTATAAAAAAAATAAGTCTTTCGACTTATTTAAATTCTACTTCAAAGATGGCTTCTGGTTCTAAACGTTGAATCATTTCACTAATACTACAATAGCGTTTGGCTTGTTCCATTGACTTCCTAACAACTTTTTGTTTCTCAACTTCGACACCGTAAATAACTGCCTTTGTTATCATTTTATTAATGATCGTTGGAACTTCTTCACGCTTGAATGCTTGAATGTCATATTCGACTTTTGTGTACTCAATTTGACGTTTGTGCATCACACCACGAAATGTTGCATGTAAACATGATGCGTATCCGCCTAAAAAGAATTCATATGGTCCCATGGCGTTCCCGCCAATGCTGACATTTGCTTCAAAATCTTTGACATGAATGATACCTTCTGTTCCTGAATCAAAATCTAATGTAATATGGTAACCCATGTAATCACTCCTTATTATTTGTTATTAGTATAACGGTCTTTACATACCTGAATCAATTCTAATGCATCAATTTTATCATGGAAGTCATACACTTCGACTGTTTTGTTTTGTTGTAAGTCTTTATATGTTTGGAAAAAGTGACGGATTTCACGTAATGTATGTTGTTGAATATCTCTGATTTCATTAATGTGTGAAAAACGTGGGTCATTATCCATGACTGCAATTACTTTTTGATCTGGTTCTCCATTGTCAACCATATCTAAATATCCAACAATTCTTGCGTCAACAACGCAACCAGGGAATGTTTTTGATGATGCCAAGACTAAAATATCTAGTGGGTCATTATCTTCGGCCAATGTTTCCTCAATATATCCATATTCAGCTGGGTATGTCATTGGTGAATATAACACACGATCAAGTTTTATTCTGTGGTTAATTTTATCGATTTCATATTTGTTTTTTGTCCCCATTGGGATTTCAATTACTGCCTCATAAATTTTTTCCATATAGTTACCTTCTTTCTATCATAAACATTATATACAAGTTGTATTTGTTTTTCAATGAATAATAACCTTGTTTTTGATGATAGCGTTCTTCAATATAGATGTTTTAAAGATAATGTGTTATAATTATGACAAAGTTTGGAGGTGAATAATATGGACAATGTGTATATCGAAGAGATTCGTAGATTATTGTATTTAGGATTATCAAAAGAAGAATTACAGATTGAAATTTTAAAGTTTCACCCGTATGAAATCAGTGAAGCTTTGCTTGAATTTTCAGAAGAAGAACGTAGTGTCGTTTACGATACGTTAAGCGGTAGTGAAATATCGGGTACTATTGCGTACTTAGAAGTTGAAGATGCCTTGGAGTTTCTAAATGAAATGAAACCACGTTATATTGTCAATATTATTCAAAACTTAGACGTTGATGACGCCGTTGATATCATGCAAGCATTGCCAGATGAAGAACGTGCGGCATATTTAAAATTGATGGATGCAGATCATCGTGCCACAATTAAAGATTTATTAAAGTATAAAGATGATACTGCGGGAGCAATTATGAATACGGCTTATATTGAAGTTAGTGTTCATGATACCGTAGAACAGGCAATGAAGAAAATGATTGCACAAGCAGTAGACGCAGAAACAATCAATACGATTTATATTGTTGATAATAAAAATGTATTAGTTGGAACATTATCTTTACGAGAATTGATTCTAGCTCGAAAAGGACAATTTATCAGAGACTTAATGAATGAACGTCTAATCACTGTTCAAGCAGGTGCAGATCAAGAAGATGTTGCAGATATTGTTACGGATTATGATTTTACTTCAATTCCTGTTGTCGATCATCTCAATCGCATGATTGGGATTATCACAATTGATGATATCGTCGATGTTCTAGAAGAAGAAGCAGTTGAAGATTATTCTCGTTTGGCAGCGATTAGTGATGTAGAAATTGATGCTGAAACAGAAACGATTTGGATGTCTTCTAAAAAACGATTACCTTGGTTACTTGTTTTAAGTTTTTTAGGGTTTTTAACTTCAACAATTATTGCTCAATTCCAGGGAACATTAACACAAGTACCAACAATTGCTCTGTTTATGCCAATGATTTTAGGGATGGCTGGGAATTCCGGAACACAAAGTTTAGCCGTTACTGTTCGCGGACTTAATGCCGGCGAGTTTGATGATAAACTTCAGGTCCGTCGCCATCTTATTCGAGAAATTGGAACGGGAATCTTAAATGGATTCTTGATTAGTATCGTCTTATTTGGGGTTACTTATGCTTTCTTAAGCGTTTCTGAAAATGCCAATGCATTTACGATTACCCAAGTAGTAAGTCTCTCAATTCTTGCTTCCTTAACAGTGGCAACATTCGCAGGAGCACTCATCCCAATCATCATTAATTCGTTTAAAATCGATCCCGCTGTTGCCAGTGGTCCATTTGTTACTATGATTATTGATATTATGGCAATCAGTGTTTATTTCTCACTTGCGACAATATTGATCATTAATACTTTATAATCAAAAACGCTCAATAATTGAGCGTTTTATTTTTTTGAATTTTAAATCTCTTTTTTCATCGCAATATGATCAATGTCGGCTTCCTGGAATACTTCTCCATAAGGGACATATCCTAAATGTTCATAAAAATCAGCGACATACAATTGAGCATTTAACTTTAACTCTTTGATGCCTTCGCTTTTTGCATATCGTTCAATCTCTAACATAATTGCCGTTGCGACACCTTGTTTACGATATTCCTTTAAGGTTGCAACACGTCCAACTTTATTTTTATACATTCTTGCTGCACCAACTGCTTTATCATCAACATACGCTGTAAAGAGAACACATTCTGGATCTAATCCATCAAACTCAATTGCCCAATCAATTTCTTGCTCGACAATGAAAACGAGTCCTCTAACAAAACTGTGGTCTAAAACCTCTTTTTTAGAGTTCGCGATTACTACTTTCATAAAACTCACCTCGTTACCATATTAATTGATATAGTAAAACCAATATTCCAACAGTCGCACAGTAATAACTAAAGTATAACAAGTTTCCTTTGCGGACCATTTTAAAGAACCATTTAATCGCAAAGAATGTTGTAATAATACTAACAATAAAAGCTGCAACATAGCCAAGTACAAAAACTTCCGATGATTGTAAATCAAATATTCCAAGAACAATCGTTGCTAAACTAATCGGAATATAGAGTATAAAACTAAATTTCATTGTATCTTCAAACTTGATTTTTTGACTCAATCCTCCAACCATTGTACTCCCACTACGTGAAATACCAGGGATTAATGCTACGACTTGAAATAATCCAATAATAACTGCTTTTTTAAATGTAATCTTCGTTTCTACATTATTTGTCGCTTGTTTATGAACAAACCATAAGGCAACTGAAGTAATGATCAGCCCGACTGCAACAACAGTAATGCTTTTCAATACTGTTTCAATTTCACTTTTAAAAAGAAATCCAATAATTCCAGCAGGAATCACTGCGATAAGAAGTGCTAAAACATAAAAGAAATCTTGTTTATATACTTCTTGTCTTTTAATAAGGTAATACCAAGATTTTTTAATTAACTCAAAAATATCTTTATAGAAAATAATGATAATAGCAATCAAACTACCAGCATTGACGATAATCTCAAAATTAAGATCAGCAATACCGATGCCGAATAGTTCTTGTATCAGCACCAAGTGTCCACTTGAACTGATGGGAAGAGGTTCAGTAAAACCTTGAACAATCCCTAAAATTATGTATTTAATTAATAACCAAATGTTCATATAATCACCCTTTACAATTATTATACATTATACTTATATAAAAAAAACAATATTTATGATAAAATGTGTATAAGTAAAAATCAATCAAAAAATATAGAAATTAATCTCTCAAATATTAAAATCAATGATTGTGAGGTAACAATATGGAAAAAGAATTTATCATTACTAATGAGCAAGGTATTCATGCTAGACCTGCCAGTGAACTTGTGAAATTAGCAAATACATTTAAAAGTGAAATATCATTAACATATGATGGAATTACCGTTGATTTAAAATCAATCATGGGTGTACTAAGCCTTGGTGTAAAACGAGGAACAACGGTGGTAATTCGAATTGAAGGCGAAGACGAAGTCGAAGCATTAAACAGCATCAGTAAACGACTGATGGAGCATAATCTACGATAATGCCGTATTTCCTATATACAGAAATAGATGGGTTTTTCTCGTTTTTAAATCCCATTGTCAAACTACTTGAATCGCTTGGACATTATGGATTAGCGATTTATACACTATTTGAAGTGTTGCTAATTATACCACCAATTGAAGTATTATATTATCCCCTCATCATTTCCAACCCCGATACATGGTATCTCTACTTAATAAATATCACATTATTTAATATCATCGCATCGGCAATTGGATATTATGTTGGCTCGAAAATCGGCTATCCCATTCTAAGATACTTTACCAATGAAAAAACATTGGATAAGGCAAAAGCATTGTTTGATAAATGGGGGGTCTTAGCAGTTGGTCTAGGAGCATTTACTCCAGTACCATACACAATTGTTGTATTCTTGGGCGGAATTAGTAAAATGAATTTCAAGAAATTTTTATTATCAGGTTTTATTGGTCGCTTTATTCGCTACACCTTAGGTGGCTATATTGTTGTCTTTATCCTCCATGAATATGAATCAGATACATTTAACCAATATATCATGATTGCCAGTATTCTTGGAATGCTTCTCTTTGTACTATATTATATTTTCCAAGGGATATATAACATTTACAAAAGAAGAAGCGCATAAAAAAAAGCGCCCAAGCGCTTTTTATTTTTATAATAAGTCAGAAATATCTTTCAACAATTCTTCTAAAGGAATGTCGAAATTTGATTTGTAAGTTTGTTTGAAAACTTCCAATGTTGTTTCATTATTTGTTATTTTTAGGAGAAGGATACTTTTTTTCATCAATGTTTTTGCTTTTGTGGTATCTCCTAATTTATTGTGAGCAAGACTATTTAATAAGAACAAATGTGGCAAGGAATTGTTGTTTTCATTTTGGATTGCCATATGAATTCCTTCTTCACATAATACTAATACTCTTTCGTAGTCGCCCTGTTGATAAATCACTCTAGCGACAACATAAAACAAAAATGGCAAAACGGTATTGTCGTCATTTCGACTGAAATTAAGATTACCTTTACTTAAAATATTGAAAAGAAAGTTTGCTGGGTCGTAATTACCCATATTACTTGAAAGTGTGACAATGTGAGACAAAATACTCATTTCAACCATATTAAATGATTCATTGTTTATACAATTTGGATAATCAATCATTTCTGAGTATTTACTTAAAACATGAATGTCTGAGACTCTACCCAGTTTGTGTTGCGAATATATCACACAGTAATCGAAGAAGAGCTTGTTATATGAGGAAACAATTAATTCATCGTTGACTTTCATCGAAGCATTTAGAGCTTCGACATACTGATCAGCTTGAATTAAGTAGTATATTGATCTAATTTGATTGTGTTCTTTCCCATGTTTCTTTGTGTACAATGTGTAGAAATCAGTGATATTGTATTTTAATCTATCAGCCAATTGAATTACAACATTGTTTGGTATCTCTGCTGCGCCACGAAGATATCGCTTATATTGAATCAAAGAAATTATTTCATCAATTAAGTCTAATCTTGTTA
>JBFFLJ010000061.1:0-6173 GCA_041554935.1 Candidatus Izemoplasma sp. | reverse complement strand
TGTTTCGCAATTCTTCATTCTAAAAAACGATGCAGCTTCCGCTTCGAGACTCTCTTCATAAAACTCTGAGAACTTTCCAGCACGATTACGAACCTTTTGAAATTCATTAACACTGTAAAACTTGTTTTCACTGATTTCCATCCCGAGAATCTTGGGCCCGTTATCCGACTGAAAAAAGTGATTAGTAGAGCGATCTGAATCAATCCACCATGTGCTTCCTGCGAACATACTAATCCCAGAACCAACTACTCTACTAAATAATTCTAACTGCTTTTCTGTTTCATATAATCTTTCGTAGTTAACAAGATATATCGTGACTGTGTTGTGGTTTGTTCGTTCATATTTCACACAATAATGCAGTGTTTTACTATTACATATTTTAGAAAATTCAAATTCATAATTTTCTTCGAACTCTCCTTTTGCCTTATCCAATAATTGCAGAAGTAGGGAATCAAAATATTTATTTTGTATGTCATAAAAAAAGTGGGGTTTTAAACCACGAATATTTATTAGGTTAATGGAGTTGTCGTCAAAAACAACTTTCTCATCATAAATGAAGTACTGTATTATACCAATTGCTTCCTCAATGGTATTAAGAGAAGTTTTGAAGAAATCTCTTGCATCTTGTTCTGTAATAATTCGTTTCGTTTTCATATTTTCCTCCTAGTAAAACAATTCTATTTTTGTAATTATATATAATTTACGAAAAAGAGTTTATAGTTGTGCAATTTGAAACAAAAAGAAAAAAACAGGTATAACAAATGAAAGCCCTTTCTTATATTATCATATGGACATTTAATAGTAAATAATAAATTTTGGTTTTCAAACTATATTTTCGTGAATGTCCCAACAGTATAATAAAACAGGTAATAATATATATTGTTACAGTTCTTTAAGGTAGATCAATATATAAACTTTTTACGATGCTTCTGTATCCCTGTAATACAAAGCATTGAAAATTTTCAAAAGGGATGATACAATAATACATAACATATGTAAGCGCT
The DNA here is from genome assembly GCA_041554935.1 of Candidatus Izemoplasma sp. GTDB lineage: Bacteria > Bacillota_I > Bacilli_A > Izemoplasmatales > Izemoplasmataceae > Izemoplasma. The sequence continues at coordinate 5,169 of JBFFLJ010000061.1, read as the reverse complement.
ACTATAAGGAGAAAACATCATGAATATTACAGATGAACTTAGGAAAGATTTACTTAAATCATTATTGCGAAATAATGAAGTTGTTTCAACATTAATTCTTGATTCGGATTTTAATATTTTGGGTTACAGTGAGAACTTTAAAAAACTTGTTGTGGGGAAAGAAATTAATAAGGGAGATTCTTTTTTTGAACTCCTTTATTTTTATGGCAAAAATGTGCAAGAAGGCATTGAACATGCCTTTAAAGGCATGTCGCAAGAAATAATACATACACATGACATATCAAATAAGTTTTATGAAACTATCGTATATCCTCTATCAAATGAGGAGTTAGAAATATACGGTGCGGTTTTACATACAAAAGATATTACCAATAGACAAGACTGTCAAAATTCCTTGGAACAAAATGAGACAGCATTGATGTTGTTGAACTCTACCGCAGAAGGTATTTATGGAGTTGATTCAAATAACATTTGTACATTTGTAAATAAGAGTTTTCTAAAGATGTTCCGATTCAAAACCAGTCAAGATGTCATTGGTCAAGATATGCATGACCTGATTCACAAGTTTGCAGATGATAGTGTAGATCAAGAGCAAACGGGCTGTCCGATTTTAAAGGCAATTCATGAAGGTGTTGAAATCCATATTGAAGAACAAAAATTATTTAGAGCTGATCTGACATCTTTTTATTCGGAGTACCATGCGAATCCACAAATTCATAATGGCACTATCATTGGGGCTGTCATAACGATTAACGATATTACCGCAAGAATAGAACTTCGAAATTCTCTAAAGAATAGTGAATTAAGATTACAACAAGCCCAAGAAATTGGCAAGGTTGGATCATGGGAATTCTTATTAGATAAAAATATAATGTGGGCTTCCGATCAAGCATATAAAATTTACGGATTAACCAAAGAAGGCGAGTTTTTTGATCGAGAAGCAATTCAACGAATGGCGTATATTGATGAAAGAGAACGATTAAACAAAGAATTTGTAGATTTGGTAACAAATGAGAAGCCATATGAAATCACATATAGACTAAATTCAGGTGATGGCAAAGTCAAATACATCTACTCCAATGCTTCGCTTTTTAAAGATGCATCTGGCAAACCAGAAAAAATCATTGGCGTAATACAAGATGTAACAAACTCAAAACAAAAAGAAATGGAACTTGAGTTTGCAGCGAATAACGATTTTTTAACAGGACTTTACAATCGAAGACACTATGAAGAAAGTCTTGCCAAGTATGACGTCCCAGATAATTATCCTTTGACAATTGTGATGGCGGATATCAACGGACTAAAACTAATCAATGATGCGTTCGGACATAAATCAGGTGATAAAATTCTCGTTTCAGCTGCAAACATTATGTCAGAATCTTGTCGAGAAAATGATTTATTGGCAAGAATTGGCGGCGATGAATTTGTTTTAGTTCTAAACAACACTGATGAAATAGAAACGGAAGAAATTATTAAAGCGATTAACGACAAAGCTCAAAAAATAAAGATAGAATCAATCCCACTATCAATTTCCTTTGGATATAAGACTAAGCGAAATAACAACGATAATATCCAAGACATATTCAGAGCTGCTGAAGATCTGATGTATCGCGAGAAACTTGTTGAAATTCCATCAATGAGAAGTGGAGCGATTGAAACAATATTAACAACGCTAAATGAAAAAGATAAATATTCAGAAATACATTCAAGAAGTGTATCAAATATTAGTGAGAAAATTGCTAAGAAATACGGTCTTGAACGTCAAGAGATTTCAGAAATTAAAACCGCAGGATTACTTCATGATATTGGGAAGATAATCATTCAGGAATCAATTCTAAAAAAAGAAGGTAAATTAACTACCGAAGAATATGAAATTATGAAAACACATTCCGAAATCGGATTTAGAATATTGAATTCCATTTCTAATATGAGAAACATATCAAATATCGTATTAAATCATCATGAACGATGGGATGGGAAAGGCTATCCACGTGGAATTAGTAGTAATGAAATTCCATTACAATCACGCATCATCGCAATCGCTGACTCTTTTGATGCGATGATCAGTGAAAGATCATACAGAGAGATCTTATCAAAAGAAGAAGCATTGGCTGAAATAATTAAGAATTCTGGAACACAATTTGATCCTCGTTTAGTTGCGATATTTAGATCAAATTTTGATGATATATCCAGTGATATTTAAAACCATGTATGTTATAATATCTTAAAATGGAGATGATAATAATGCAATCAAACAATACAAGTAAGAATATTTTTAAAATCATCATGATATTTACCGCAATCATGGTTTTTATTCCGGTTGGGATCATTGATTCCTTAGAAGGGTTTTCAAATTTCTTATTAATCCCAATTATTATGTTTTCTGTATTTGGACTCTTTGTATTTAATGCGGTTAAAAATGCTACAAAAAATGGCACAGTCTCAAAATCACCTTACAATTCAGCTTCTACTGATCGACATTGTACTTCTTGTCACCAATCAATAGGACAACATTTCGAATATTGTCCATACTGCGGGGAAGAACAAACAGATTATGTAACATGTGATTATTGTGGACAACAAAACTCTAAAGACGATTTAATGTGTAAAAACTGTAATGGTCTGCTAAAGTAAAAACAACATTCAAAAAGCATTTATGTACATTTGTACAGAAATGCTTTTTTGTTTGGGTTATAGGATTTACTACACGTCTTAAAAGAATTACGTAATGCAATAAAAAGTGGTATAATAGAGGAGGATATAAAATAGAAATAGGAGTGATGTTATGTTTACGGTAATCAAAGAGTTTGAAAGAGGCATCAAATTACGTTTTGGTAAGTTTGTATGTGTTATGGAGCCAGGCATCAGATTAGTTATTCCTGTCGTTCATACGTTTAGAAAAGTTGATTTACGAACAATTACACAAGACGTTCCAGAACAAAAGTGTATCACAAAGGATAATGTTACAATTACAATTAATGCAGTAGTCTACTATAAAGTATCCGATGCTAAAAAAGCTGTGTTAGAAATTAAAGATTGTTATTTCGCTGTAACACAATTAGCACAGACAACATTAAGAAATTCTCTTGGGGGATTTAAACTTGATGAATTACTTTCAAATTTAAAAGTAATCTCAAAAGAGATCAAAGAAATCGTTGATACAGAAACAGATCCATGGGGAATCAAAGTTGAAAAAGTAGAAATTAAAGATATTAAGATTCCAGTTGATATGGAAAGAATTATCGCTAAAGAAGCTGAGGCAGAACGTGAAAAAAGAGCCATCATTGTAAAAAGTGAAGGAGAAGTTGGAGCTGCTCAAAAATTGGCAGATGCTGCAAAGATATTAGGAACAACTCCAGGAGCGATGCATTTAAGAACCTTAGCGACTTTAAATGATTTATCAGGTGATAAATCAAACACAATCATCTTCGCAGTTCCTGTCGAAGTGTTAGAGTCTTTTAAACAAACAAATGTTATTAACGCAGTAAAAAAAGTAATTGATAAATAAAACATGAAAAAAGCATTTCTGACTGATAAACAGTTTAGAAATGCTTTTTGTTATCAAATATTTAAGGCAATAATTCTATTGGTAATCCAATCGCTTCCCAAACAAGATTAAATCTTGTGTAATCTCCTTGTACAGTTACAGAAGTAACAGGATTTGATGTGAAGGCATTGGTCCCAATTGTCGCAACATTAGTTCCGATTGTAATGCTTTCGATACTGTTATCTTGAAATGCCCTTGTGCCGATAGATTCAACACTATTGGGAATCTCTAATTCTGTTAAGTTATTAAACTGGAATGATTGTTCCCCAATATTTGTGACGTAATCATGGAGTAATAACGTAGAAATAGTATTATTCATAAATACTCTATTTCCAATATCAGTAACATTTTGGGGGATATATAAGTAAACAATATTGTTGTTGGAAAAAACATCTGTAGGAAGTTCACTTACTCCGAATCCAATTGTCAAACTACCAATTGAATTATAACTAAAAGTTGCTATTCCAAGTTCAGTCACAGTATGAGGAATGGATAAACTAGTAAGAAGATTGTTACTGAAAGCATTGCGCTCGATTATCTCGATGTTGCTTGGAATTGATATGGAACTCAATTGGTTACAATCAAAGGCATAACTTGAAATTGTAGTTAATCCAGTACCCAATTGCAAGATTTGAATTTCATTATATCCAAAAGCGTATATCCCCAAACTAGTGACACTGTCTGGAATGTTTATAGTTGATAGATTATTGCCGAAGAAAGCATAATCACCAATGACCTCTAATGATGATGGCAAACCAACATACATGAGACTTTTTTCTCGAAAAGCACTTTCACCTATTTCTGTGACTGGTAAACCACCAATAGTATTTGGAAAACTCAAAACACTTGATTCATTTTTTCTAAAACCAGTAATTCTAACAGATGTCTCATGATTAACTAAATCGTATAAAAATTCATTATCTAGGACAACAATTTCTAAATTGATTGTCTCGGTTGTTATATTACCATCAGTATCGTGAACAGAAAATGTTACAGGATGATTCCCAATTGGCAAAATTGAAGTGTCATTTACATCAACAACAATATTACTACTAACATCCCCGTCGATGTTATCATCAGCTGTAATTCCCAAAGATAACAAATCAAGATTCTCCCTATATTCAATTACTTGATTGGAAGGAATGTTTGAAAATACTGGAGCAACGAATAAATGGAAATCTTCAAAAGAACTCAATTCTTGTTCCAAAGCAGTAATGTCTAATAGTAAATCATCTATTGTCGATTGAAGAGTAGTCCCGTCTGATTCTAAAGATTCCAAATCGGTTTTTAAATCTGCTAACTCTGTTTCCAATTCTTCAATTCTTGTAAGTAAAGTAGTATCATCATAATCTTCTTGTTCTGATAACAAAAGTTGAAGGGCTGTGATATCATCTTCTAAAGATGATATCTGAGTTTCTAAATCACTCGTTGCGTCAGCGCTGCATCCTGACAACAAAACCATAAATATAAGTCCAAAAGCAAAATAAACTTTTTTCATAGACAGTCTCCCTTATTTTTTTGATGAAAAATATAATATGTATATATTGTATCATTAAAACAAACATACTTCAAAAAAAGTATGTTTGTTCACTTCATATGAGAATTATTCTTCAGAATTTTCT
>JBFFLJ010000060.1:0-6209 GCA_041554935.1 Candidatus Izemoplasma sp. | reverse complement strand
GCAACAGCGGTATTGATTCTAGCTGTTATTTTATATGGCGTTTTTTCAAATGAATTGAAGTATGATGATTTTGAACAAGTTGGTAATTATCAATTAATCACCACTATGGATGACGCGTCATACGCAGTATATTTGTATAGTGAGGAATGCCCGGCTTGTAAGGGCATTAAAACCCAAGTGTTAGAATTTGCAGACAACAACAAAAGTAATCTGCCTTTATACTTGATGGATACAGCACAAACATCAGGATATCCTGAATATGTCGTTGGTCCAGCTGGTGAATCACTTACATCAACACCAACTTTGATGGTTATTCAAGATGGTGTTATGACACAATTTATCGTTGGCGCTGATCAAATTACATCATTTTTCGATGGTGTTGAAGTAGGATTATATACATTTGATTAATAAGGCCTAATAAGGCTTTTTTATATGTTGGAGGAGAAGTTATGGAATTTAATGAACAATTAATGACAGAGATTACAAGAAATCTTAAAATCACCAAAAAGCAGGTTCAAACTGTGCTTGCTATGCTCGATGAAGGAAATACTGTTCCATTTATTGCGCGTTATCGTAAAGAACAAACTGGTGCGCTTGATGAAGAACAAATTCGTGACATACATAAAGAATACGAATACAAAGTTAATTTATTAAAGCGAAAAGAAGACGTCATCCGTTTAATTGATGAAAAAGGGATGATGACAGAAGAGTTAGAGGCAGACATCTTAAAGGCCGAAAAACTTGTTGATGTCGAAGATCTATATCGCCCTTTCAAAGAAAAAAAGAAAACAAAAGCAACGATTGCCGTCAAACAAGGTCTACAACCATTAAAAGAATACATTATGAAATTTCCCGTTTCAGGCAGTTTAGAAGAAGAGGCACAAAAATACCTGACTGAAGAAGTAGAAACTGTCACAGACGCAATTACAGGTGCTCTGTACATTGTTAGCGAAGAGATTAGTGATAATTCAGATTATCGTAAATGGATTCGAAATTACACATTTGGAAATGGTTCATTACAATCTTCAGTAAAGAAAAAAGCAGAAGATACTGAAAGTGTATATCAAATATATTATGAGTATGAGGAACCACTTCAAAAAGTTAAGTTGTATCGTGTTTTGGCAATCAATCGTGGTGAGAAAGAAAAAGTTCTCACAGTTAAAGTAAATATTGAGGAAGATCGTATTCACCAGTATTTAAACAAACAAGTGATTCAAGATCATGTTAGCTTTGTGAATGAGTATATTCGTGAGGCCGTTTCGGATGCCTATAAACGTTTGATTGCACCTTCAATAGAACGTGAAATTCGTTCAGATTTAAGTGAACGCGCGGAAGATAACGCAATTCATATTTTCAGTGAAAACTTAAGAAGTTTATTATTGCAACCACCAATGAAAGGACGTATGGTTTTGGGTGTCGATCCTGCTTACCGTACTGGATGTAAATTGGCAGTTGTAAATACAATGGGAAAAATGGAGTTTATTGACGTTATTTATCCACATCAAATGTTCCCTGGTGAAAAAATTCCTCATAATCGTCGTAATGAAGCTGGACGAAAAGTAATGGCAATTATTCAAAAATTTAATATTGATATTATTGCTATCGGAAACGGGACAGCATCTCGTGAAACCGAGCAATTTATTAGTAATGTCATAAAAGCAGTATTACAAACACAAGAAAAAGAATTAAACTTTGTAATCGTAAATGAAGCTGGAGCATCAGTATATAGTGCAAGTGAACTTGCCAAAAATGAGTTTCCTCATTTACATGTCGAAGAACGAAGCGCTGTCAGTATCGCTAGAAGATTACAAGATCCATTAAGTGAACTAGTAAAAATTGATCCTCAAAGCATTGGTGTTGGACAGTATCAACATGATGTAACACAAAAGAAACTTGGGGAATCATTAGACTTCGTTGTGGAAACAGCGGTGAATCAAGTTGGCGTGAATGTTAATACAGCAAGTGTTCAATTGCTTCAATATGTTTCGGGGCTTAGTAAAGCAATTGCTGAAAATATTGTTATTTATCGCGAAGAAATGGGACCGTTCACAAATCGCGCACAATTGAAAAAAGTTCCAAAATTAGGACCAAAAGCCTTTGAGCAAGCCGCAGGATTTTTACGTATTTTAGATGGAGATAATCCATTTGATAAAACGGGAATTCATCCCGAAAGTTATCCACTTGCTAAAGCATTGTTAAATGAGTTGAAACTGGATACAGATGAACTTGGAAGTCCAATTCTCAAATTAAAATTTAACGACTTAAATAAACAGCAACTCGCTGAAAAACTTGGCGCAGGGCTAAATACTTTAGAAGATATCTTGGATGCATTTGTTGCACCACTTCGTGATCCACGTGACGCAATTGAAGCACCATTACTACGTAGTGATGTTTTAAAACTAGAAGATTTAAAATTAGGAATGGAATTACGTGGTACTGTACGTAATGTTGTTGACTTTGGTGTCTTTGTTGATTGTGGTGTAAAAGATGATGGTCTTGTTCATATTTCACAAATCAAAAAAGGTTATGTTAAACATCCATTAGATGTTGTAAATGTCGGAACAATCGTGACAGTTTGGGTTAAAGAAATTGATATGAAACGACACCGTTTACAACTTACAATGATTAAAGAAAACGCACCACATTCTTAAACGGAAAATAAGGATTATAACTTATTGACAGTTAGCCCAAAATATTATATTATATAAGGGCTAACATCACGGAGTAGTACTCAAGTGGCTGAAGAGGTGCCCCTGCTAAGGGTATAGGTCGTTGACGCGGCGCGAGAGTTCAAATCTCTCCTACTCCGCCAGTAAAAAATTAAACGGACTTTGGTCCGTTTTTTGTTTCATATTATGTTATAATTCAATCATAAGGAGTGATGTAATGAAACCTCATAAATTACGATATATCATAGCATTTATGCTTGGATATGTCTTACTGTCTACACTCATTGCATATCTAGATAATGATGGACTGAGTTTATGGCTCGGACTTAATGTCTTTTTAGCATGTATCCCCATCTGTTTAATAGTTCTTTTAGAAAGAGTATTTAATCTAAATCAATACAAGTATTCAATTGATGGAATATTGATATTTATTGGTTTTGTTTTCTTTTTTCCAAACACATTTTATATCATCACAGATATGATTCATTTAGATTTCAATGATTTCTATTATCAAGTATGGTATTCCGATACTGTATATCTGGAAAACATCCAAGCGTACTTACTATTGATTCATATTCTCTTTTCTGTATTAGTTGGTATTTATGCAGCAATATTCTCATTAGCAAAGTTACATGCAATTATGAAACAACTAAAATATCATATGATTCTACATAACAGTATTATTGTGGGATTACTGTTTTTATCTTCTATTGGTATATATATAGGAAGATTCTTACGTCTCTTCAGTTGGGACATATTAAATCCTGGATACGTGATTACTAATTTTATGAATCATTTTTCAGGATTTACGATTTTATTTGTATTACTTTTCACAGTTACACAAATAATTATTTATTATGGGTATCGTTTCTTATTTGAAGAAGAATTATTCTAAGTGTAAAGTTTTTGTAAAGTGAGTAATAATATTTTACTTTATATATTTCATTTAATACAATATATACGAATGGAGGTGCGACATGAAAAAACTTAAAATCGCATTTGTGTGTACACACAATAGTTGTCGTAGTATTATGGCTGAAGCCTTTTTGAATCATTTTGCAGGAAATCTTTTTGATGTATATTCCGCTGGGACAGAAGTATATCCTGCCCCAAAGCCACTAGCGATGGAGGTAATGGAGGATATTGGAATTGATATGAGCAATGCTTCTTCAAAACTTTTGGATCAAATACCAAGCCAATTAGATGTATTAATCACGATGGGGTGTGGTGTTGAATGTCCATATGTTCCAAGTAAACATCGTGAAGATTGGGGCTTAGACGATCCAAGTGGGGGTCCAAAATCTGGCTTTGAAGAAACTAGGGATATCATAAAAGATAAAGTTCTGAATTTGATTGAACGAATTCAAAAAGGAGATTTTTAAATGGAAGATATAAAAAAGATTTCATTTTTTGATAAATACTTATCTATTTGGGTAGTTCTCTGTATGACAATTGGTATCTTAATCGGAAAGTATGTACCGCAGATTCCAACATTTTTGAATAAATTTGAATTCTATAATGTATCCATTCCAATCGCTTTATTAATATGGATTATGATCTATCCAATGATGATGAAAGTTGATTTTAAAAGTATTCTCAAAGTCAAAGACAATCCGAAAGGACTTTACTTAACTTGGGTTATTAACTGGGTAATCAAGCCATTTACGATGTTTGGAATTGCATCATTGTTCTTTTTTGTTATTTTTCAAAATGTGATCCCAAGCGATCTTGCGAAGGAATATTTAGTTGGTGCAGTATTGCTTGGTGCTGCTCCATGTACAGCAATGGTCTTTGTCTGGAGTCACTTGACAAAAGGAAATCCTTCATACACTGTCATTCAAGTGGCAACAAACGATATATTGATTTTATTACTATTCGTTCCTATAGTTAAATTTTTACTTAACATTAGTAATGTTTCTGTTCCGTGGATTACGCTCTTCTTATCTGTAGTACTATTTGTCGTTATTCCATTGTCACTTGGTGTTATAACTAGAACGACAGTAATTAAGAAAAAAGGGTTAGAGTATTTTGATTCACAATTTATTGGGAAATTTAAAAATGTTACAATAATCGGATTATTACTTACTCTAGTCATTATTTTTTCATTTCAAGGACAAGTCATATTAGATAATCCAACACATATTTTCTTAATTGCAATACCATTAATTATTCAAACATTCTTTATTTTCTTTTTGGCTTATGGTGCAGCGAAATTATTAAAACTTCCCCATGACATTGCTGCTCCAGCAGGAATGATTGGAGCTTCTAATTTCTTCGAGTTAGCTGTCGCTGTTGCTATTGCTATCTTTGGTTCAACTTCTCCAGTTGCTTTGGCAACGATAGTTGGTGTACTAGTAGAGGTACCTGTCATGTTGACACTTGTAAGAATTGCGAATAAAACAAGAAATAGATTTATATAAAAAAGCGATAGAATTAATCTATCGCTTTTAATTATTGTTATAACTTTGAATCGTCTACTTGATTTAAGTATTCTTGAAGAGGTTTGATAATTTCTTTGACGGTTCCAGCTTTAAATGGATTTTGAAGGTTTGAAGCTTCTAATAATCCTACAAAACTTTTTGATCCACCAAGTTTACATAGTGCTAGGTAACTATCAAATGCGTTTTGGTGATCAGCTTGTGATTTAATCCAATATTGGAACGCAACTACTTGAGCCAATGTGTAATCAATATAATAGAAAGGAACACCAAAAATATGACCTTGACGATACCAGTATGTCCCTTTTTCGGTGAATACATCATCATCATAGTCTTTAAATGGTAAATACTTTTTCTCGATTTTGCGCCATAAATCTTTTCTTTCATCTGGTGTTAATGTTGGATTTTCATATACACCATGTTGAAATTCATCTACTGTAACACCATATGGCAGGAATGTAAGTGAATCAGCTAAATGTGAGAATTTATATTTATCAGTGTCATGTTCAAAGAATTTATTGATCCATGGCCAAGCTAAAAATTCCATACTCATACTATGAATTTCCGCAGCTTCATAAGATGGCCAGCGGTACTCAGGAATATTATTGCGGCTTGAGAATACTTGGAAAGCATGTCCCGCTTCATGTGTTAAAACATCAACGTCTCCACTTGTTCCATTAAAGTTTGCGAAGATAAATGGAGCGTTGTAGCGTGGAATAAAGGTACAGTATCCACCACCCATTTTCCCTTCTTTGGCATCTAAATCAAGTAAGTTACCATCAATCATAAAATTGATAAATTCACCTGTTTCCTTCGACATTTCTTCATACATCTTTTTGGCATGATTCAATTGCCACACACTATCTCCTTTAGGAGTAGGGTTCCCTGTCAAAAATGATAGAGTTAAATCATATGATTTTGGATCTTTAATTCCCAATCGTTTTGCTGTTCGTTGTGTTAATTCTGTAACAACAGGAACAACACTTTCAAAGATTTGATCACGGTACCCTTTGACATCGACATGATTGTAATCGGTACGACCCATGCGATCATATCCTAATTGTACAAAGTTTTCATACCCAAGTTTCAATGCGATTTCATG
>JBFFLJ010000059.1:0-6314 GCA_041554935.1 Candidatus Izemoplasma sp. | reverse complement strand
TATTTTTTTACAATTCGAAATGCTCTACTATTTTTTTGAAAAGTCGTTTCAAATTATTCGTTTTAGAATCAATTGTTATTGTCAGCCATAACATATACTAAGAATAGTTTTGTCATATTGAAGTTATCATCATTGATCATATCCACGTATGTGTTATATTGTGTTGCAGTTGGAGCTCCTGTGTTTGGACCAAGAACTGTCATTAACATTGAATAAGTTAATGGTGAATCAAATACTGGTGTTCCATCGATCCAATACAAATCAATTTCATAGTCTATTGCTAAGATATCGCCAGTAACTTCAACAGTTGATAAGTTTTCATCAAACGCAGCACTTGGACGGAAATAACTATCAAATGCACTTAGATATGAAACTGTACCAAAATCAGGAATAGATAATCCAGAATAAGTGTAATACGAAACAGTTTGTTGCATATAGTCATATGCTTGCATTACTAATGAGAATTTTGCGAAATCTTCAGCAACAGCGTTTACATCAGTTACTGTAGTAGGAACTGTAACAGCTGCGTTTTCTCGTTCAGTAACACTAATGCTCATTGATAGAATCGTTGTATCATTATATTCATCCATTTCCATCATTGCGTTCATCATATCGGCAACGTCTAATGTCATTGTCATTTCATCTTGTGCAGTAGGGTTGTATTCCATTGTAACTTCCATGTCACCCATTTCTGCCAATATATCTAACATATCTTGATATTGTGGGAATTCTTCACAAGTTGTTTCACCAACTGGACAGTTCAGATAATCAACGAATGGTAACTCAACCAATTCAAATCCATCAACGTACCAATATACTTCATCTAATACATCAACAAATAAGTTTGTAAATGCTGAACCATCAAGTGTAATTGTTGTTACGATATCGAAATCTTCATTTTTATCCATAGCGTATCCAATGATTTGATTATCTAAATAATAATCGATTGTGAAATATACATCAAATACATTTAAGTTAGTTAATCCATAATTGATATCATCAACGATTACCATATAGTCTTCTAAGAATAATACAGTACCACTCCATGGAGCGAGCATTTTAGCAGTTTCATGAGCAGTTAAATCTAATGTTGTAACAAATGTATCAAATGCAGTCTGTCCCATATAGATTGCATCGATCAATGCATTTATATCAACATCTTCTGCGTATAATGCTTGATAATCAAGAACATCCATTACAGCAAGAAATGCTGTATAATCGAATCCAGGAATATTTTGTAATTCTAATGCAACATCAGGATCTGTTAAAAATTGCATTACGAGATAATGATCCAATGTTCCAGCTAAGTATTCTTCATAAATAGTTCTTAATTGTGGATCACCAAATACTTCTAAGAATGTTGCGATTTCTAACTCTGTTAAATTATTTAACCAAGCTTCAGTCCCATTGTTTTGTAAGAAATTTACGTGATCAACAAGTAAAAATGAAGGATTAATTGCGTAGATTGCTGATTCGTTAGCTTGTAATTGATAAACAATCTCAGGAACTAAGAATTCTATGTCTAAACCTAAAACTAAGTCTTCCCATTGAATATTAATTAATAATGTTTCTGCTGCTACGAAATCTTCATCAACTAAATAGTCAACAAATAATCCTAAATCAACACCATAATATTCAAAATCGAACCCTAAATCTAATTCAATTTCATCTTGCAATGAATAGAAGAATGTTTCTCCTACTTCATCAAAGAATGCTGCAAGAACCATTTCTTTTAATACTCCAAGTTCTACAATGTTTGCAAGTGAATCATCGAAACTAAACATAAACCAATCTTCTGTTGCACCAAGTGTGGTTAATACTTCATCTACATCAGTGATACCTTGTTCAGCAAAAATTCCTCTGATGTATTCTGTGTTGAAATAAACGATAACTCCTGTTGCTACTTCTTCTACAATAACAGTTCCTTCAATAACAAGTGGTTCTGTCATGTATGCTGTGTTCAAGGTATATACAACATCGCGTTGCATTAAATCATAGTTACCATAAACATAACTATCCGTTACAACAAGATTCAAACTTTGTACTTCACCTACACCATTTTCAACAGACAAATCATATTCTGTTTCTAATTGCATTGATGATGAGAAGTCAAAACTAGCCATCAGTAAATTTATATGTGTCAATTCGCCATCCCAATTTTCAATAATTTGATCTGCAAGAATTTCCTCTGGAGTGCGGTCGTCACCAGGAATAATTTCCTGACAAGAAGGATCACTAGGATTTTCAATACAGTTTTGAATTACATCAATTGGTACGTCTCCATCAGCTTTACAACCAGCAAGTGTTACAGCTAGTACCATTACTAACAAAAAACTTAACAATTTTTTCATTTACTACACCTCACATTTTTTATTTTTTTTACTCTACAATCAAATTATAGCACGCAGATATGGATATTTTGTGAAATATACGTGATTCTCATATGAATTCCTATTCATTTGATACAAAAACTAATTCTTTGTTTCTCAAATTCTGAAAAAGCGATATAATGGTAACGAGGTGGGCATATGAAATTACTATATAAAGATCAATTGCGTAAACTCAAATATAACAAATTCAATGTTATCAGTTTAAGCATCTTAGTGATTATCATATCACTCTCTTTCACGATGATTAAAACCAGTATCTATCGCTTGGAAGAGAATTATGAACCTTACCTGGAACAACAACTCACTGAAGACTTCTACTTTTCGATGGGAAAAGTAGATGTCAATTATTTAGGTGGTACTGCAATTGTAAAATTATGTAATGATCTTGATATTTTCTCACAATGTGCCTATAACATTTCTCTTGGAACACCTGTTGCTTATAATAATCTAAATTTTATTATTAATGAACGTATTGATGAGCATCCCGAATTATACGAGGAAATCATTGACTCTATTGTCGATCGTTTCACATCTGAATATGATTATGAGGTTGAAAAGAAATACGTCGCAACAATTACAGATGGTGATTATAGTTATAAATTTATTACCTCCACGTCCAAAATTGATCTTCCCTATCTTGTAGATGGCGAATTTCCAGTTGAAGATGGTGAAATTGCAATTTTTAAAGAATTTGCAGAACTGAATAATATAGAACTCGAAGATACTTTCACAATTAATCAACAAGAATTTACTGTGAAAGGATATTTTTATGCACCTGACTTTATATTTCCAATCTTCAGTATGAATTCAATTCAATTTGATTCGCAATATCAAACGTTGGTATTAGCTAACTACGCTACAATCGATAGTCTTGATCAACACATTTTTACAAAATATCTCATTCGCGGTGACTTAACAAAAATTATCGATGATGTAAGTTATGATACGCTTCAAAATATTGACCGTTCTGTCCTTGGTAAAAATATGCAGTTGGTCTCTATATTGATGCCTGCAAGCATCAATTATCGAATCATAACTTTACCAATTGAAGTTGAAAATGCCAATGTCTTTATTAACTTATTCCTATCCCTATTTATTTTATTTATTATTATATTGCTAACCATTTTCATCAAACGATATATTCATAAATCAAAAAAGGATATTGATACACTTCATGCCCTAGGATATAGTAATGAAGAATTATCAAAAGCATTAATGGTCTTTCCGATTGTCATTAGTTTGATGGCTTTTGTCGGGTATGGATTGGGGTTGCTGCTTTCAGATTTATCCTTTGATTTTTATAGTGCACGATATTTATTTCCAAAAGCTGAATTTTCAATCCAGCCAGAAATATTTGTTTTAGGTACTATTATTCCAATTATCTTTATAAATGTTGTTAGTTATATATTTATCATCTTTACTTTAAAAGAAAAGCAAAAAACATTTCGAAAGATCAAACTAAAATTGTTTAAATATACTTCTTTAAAAACAACGATTCAAACAGGGTTACTCTTTATCACGATTTCTGTCATGATTCTTATGGGACTAAATGGTGGAAGTATGTTTACTAGTTTTGTCGAGAAGACAAAACTAGGTAATAATTATTATGAGATGGTAAATCTTCAATATCTAACAAACGATCTCTATAGTGAAGATTATGAGCAGTATACGAGAGACAACGGTTTAATCGTCTCTTTGAATGAAACGGATTTACCTGAACCAAGAAGTACTCACGTATATGGAATTGATCCAACCAATTCTCTTAAACTTTTAATTAATAATGATGTCGCTAATAACTCATTGCTTGAAGAAGGATTCATTATCAGTTCTTATCTAAAGGAAAGAGCAGGTTTAAAAATTGGTGACTTATTAACAGTTTCAATTGGCCAAGTTGAAGTTACCCAAGAAATTGTTGGAATTTCCAATGAGCTGATTGAAAGCACTGTCTTTATGAACGTTGAAGATATGAATCTTGTATATAACCTTGACAGTAGTTATTATAATGGTCTATATATCACCGATAATTTCTATGACAATGATTTTATACTTTCAAGAATTAATTATCAAAGTGGAATGGACCAGTTCATTTCATTATTAAATCTCTCTAGCATTATTGTCTATTTCATATTAACGCTGTCTGTTCTGTTAGGCTTATTCATTTTTGGTTTGATCATCATAAATTTCATTGAAGATGAGAAAATCAATATTGCAATCCTAAAAGCAATTGGATACTTCAATCACGAAATCAATATGAAGTATTTGTTGCAACTATATATTTTCTTAGTAATTAGTTATATCGCGATGATTCCCTTTACACAATTCCTTCTTGACTTGATGCTGAAAAACATTATGGATACAATCGGATTTAATCTGGTAATTGAGATGAGTTTTCTTAATATAGTCATTGGATTTATTGCCCTTCATATTATCTTTGGATTAACTGTTTATTTTATAACAAAGCAAAATGATAAGCTTAGTTTATCTTCAATTTTGGTTCGTAATATTAAATAAAAAAGAGCGGATTTTCGCTCTTTTATTTTTGAAGTGCCATTTTAATATCTTCGACTAATTCATGAGGTTTCACATTTGGAAGATATCGCTGAATTATTTCGCCATCACGAGAAATCAAAAACTTTTCAAAGTTCCATTTGATATTTTTGTTAGTCCTAGTTGGTGAATTGGTAGTCAAATAGCGATATAGCGGGTGAATGTTTTTCCCTTTTACATCAAGTTTTTTAAACATTTCAAATGAAACATTATATTGTAAAGTACAAAACGATAATATCTCCTCGTTATTGCCTGGATCTTGATGCATAAACTGATTACAAGGAAATCCTAGTACATGAAGCCCTTGTTCCTTATATTCTTTATTTAATTCCTCTAAACCCTCAAACTGAGGCGTGAAACCACACTTACTTGCTGTGTTTACAATTAATAATACTTTTCCTTTGTAAGTTTCCAAAGGCTTTGAAATGCCTTGCATATTCTCTACTTCTATTTCATATAAACTCATATCATCACTCCTTCTGTCTTTATTATAACAAATAGTTTGTATAATAAAAGTTATACACATAGTTTTCCACACTTGTCCCCAACTTTATTTATTTGATTGACAAAGTGGTCAAGTTGGTGGTAATATGGAATTGACCATTTTTTTAAATCACTTTTGAAAGGGTGAATAATATGAGTGAATTTTTACAACAAGACGACGCTAGACGAAGTCGCATCTTACAAGCTGCATTAGAAGAATTTGCAAGCAAAGGCTACAAAAAAGCATCGACAAATACAATTGTGCGTGAGGCTGGTGTTTCTAAAGGTTTATTATTCCATTATTTCATAAGTAAAAAACATCTATATATTTATTTATATACATTCGCTGTTGAGACAATTGCGAATGAACTTTATGAAAAAGTTAACTTTGCCGATAAAGATGTTCTGAATCGTGTTTCGCAATCATCAATTGTAAAGATTGAATCGTATTTAGATCATCCATTGTTTGTCGATCTATTTAAGAAAGTCGATACTGTCGATGATCCTGAGATTATTGAACAACTAATTGCTTTAGGAAAAAGAATCTCAGAAGAAACTTATTTGAAATTATTTAGTAACATTGATTACTATGCATTTAATGATGCGATAAATATTGATCGGGCATTACAAGTTATCCGTTGGACAGTTGAAAAAATTTCTGAAGACTGGCGTGCATCTCATGAGGGACGTTATACCATGGATGATTATGAAGAATTAAAAATGGATATTTCTCATTATTTAGATTTATTCAAGGGTTCATTTTATCGATAGAAAGGATATATATCCTTTCTTTTTTTATTCTATATACAAAAAGACATATTAGAAATATGTCTTTTTGTTTCCCTAAAAACCTTTTAATTCCCTTTGGAATTAATTATATTTTAGTACAAAGTT
>JBFFLJ010000058.1:0-6429 GCA_041554935.1 Candidatus Izemoplasma sp. | reverse complement strand
TTTTTGTTATTCATTATAACTAACTCATCTTGGAGTTTTTTCATTGTTTTTCTTTTTTTGGATAACTCTTTTAAAAGATATTTCTTGGTTCGTATCATTTCTTATTCTTTTTACAAAATTTAGAGAACTTGTGCAATACTTTTTCTCTCCTAAGTGGTGTTTGTTTTTTCAAGTACTTTTTGAATGCTGATAACACATCTTCTTCCGTTACCTCAGGTTTCTTTTGTGCAGGAATTGTGTTAACGCAAATATACATAGCAAATTCTTTTGTTACGCAATTCTTAATGGATTTCTTTTTTGTTTTATACCCGAAGTAGTAAAGATTTCCTACTTTCTTTGCGAAACACTTGTCTTTCTTTCCATAAAGCAATTCACTATACCCTTTTAACTTCTCACATAAATACGCATCATTCATCCTTGAAATATTCAATAGCTGTGTCCACATCATCAAAATCTCCGATAGCATCAAGTACAGTAGATGCACTATGTGAATTTCCCATAGCTAACAACACTTTAGCAATTACATCATCGGAAATGTTGTATCTACTTTGCAGCAGAAGGAATATATCATATAAGTATTCCTCTGCTTTTATTCGTCTTTCTAATTTTGCATCCATTACGATATGTTTAAATCACGTTGAGCAAGTTTAAGCATCCAGAGTGCGTCGGCTTCATTATCATCGTTTCCTGTATATCCGAGTTTCTCTTTAGCTGCTTTAATCATAAGAGGCTTTCCTGCGTTTCCTTTATCAGTTGCAAACTTCTTGATCTCAGTTGCAGAATACGAACGGTATTCAACTTTATTACGTTCACACCACTCCTCTGCAATAGCAATCAACTTAGCTTCATGTATAATTGAGTTTTTGAATCGTCCAGCAGGTCTTTCATACAGAACCAAATCAAACTTCATTATTTCATACATCTCATCTAACTTTCCCCTAAATCGAATCAATTTCATTCCCATTGATTCATCTTTACGAGTTTTTAGATTCCATGTTCCGTACTCAGTTTCAGACATAGCCCATCCTGTTGTGGACGCAATATCAAGAGAAAGGATTTTTAAGTTAGTAAGATTTGCTTTACTTTCTGATTTTCTTGGTTTAATTCGTTTTGCTCTTACCATCTCATCGTTTTTTCTTTTTACGGTTAACTTCAAATTTGCTTTCTACTTCTTCCCACAATTTAATAACTTGTTTCTTCAATTTCTTTTCCAATCCAAGTTCTTCTACTTTAGCAACGGCAGCATCAAGACTATTTCCTAAGCTTTCATCTTTTACTTTGTACGTAGTATTGCTGGTGTATTTTTTGATGTACTGTAAGTTAGCACGGATATCATCAATTCCGTAATCAAAGTAAATGATTACATCTGCTGTGCGGTGAGGCTTCCAAACAGAACTCTTATCTACTTCAATTGTAACTTCAATTCCAACAACTCTCTTTTCAGTTTTCCCTGCTATTTTAACTTCTTTCTTTATTGCTTTACTGTTTCTAAAACGATAAATCAAACTAGCGTAAAACTCAATTGCTTTTCCCCCAGGGTTAACGTCTTTCCTCTGATATAAGCCTGCATCTGCATTTTCTCGTATCTGATTAGTAGCAAACAGTAAAATGTTCTTATTTGTGATTATCCTTGCACATTTGCGATAATGCTCCGAAAACTCTTTTGCTCTACGCATTCCCATCTTGTCTCCATCAGGGTTATCCATTTCCATATCAGTAGATAATGCAGCTAATGAATCAATGATGTATCCGTTAATCGAATCAGGATCAGGCTCCCAATTGTATAAAGGTTGGAACGTTGCTTTTATTGTGTTTGGCTTATCGTATTCAATCTCGTCCATGTGTAAATCAAATATTTCTGCCCAAGTAGAATTTAATCGTGCTTCTGCGTCTTTATAGTTTACTTCTCCTCCTTTTCGCTTAATATCTCCTGCTACTTCACAAGCTAGTACAGTCTTACCTGTTCCGCTCGGACCGTACGCAACGACAGCGATACCTCCAGGAATCCCTCCCCCATAAACTCTACCTCCGGTAGTTGCTAAATCTAATAAAGTAGAACCTGTGGAAATCATTACTTCTGTATTTCCTTCGTAACTCTTCTTACTTTCAGATACCGCTTCTTTCGATTTAGCTTTTACTTGTGCGGATAAACTTTTACCTCTCTGAGTTCTTGCCATCTTTTACTCTTTGTATGATTTTTTCAATAATTTCTTCGGAAAGTCCTTTTCTTTTCAGTTCTCTCCGTTGCATTTGCAAACAAGCAACAAAAGTCATTCCTCTTCTCTTACGATTAATCCAAGCATCGTACCCCCTATCTCCTGCAATGTTGCATAGTTGTTTTTCTGTGAATTTTTCTTTTGCATCTGTCACCCAATCCTCTACTAAAGGACGAATGATAGATGATTTAGATGTTCCGTCAGCGACACAAAAGAGATTTAAAAAGTTAACAACACTAATAGGGACGTTAGCCCCTACCAGTATTGCTTCTTCTGTATCAGCTTCTTTAGCTTTTCTTTTATAAAAATCCATTATTTGCTTTTCTTTGCTGAATTACATTCTGGCCATATTTCGCAATCGTCACACTCACTGAACTTATCGCAATCCTTGCCAAATTTATGCTTAAAAGGGCAGGGCATCTTCTTCGTCCCTTCTTTTACTTTTTTTTTACTTTTCTTGTCTTTCTTTGTAGGAACTTCCTCTTCGGCTGCTTTCTTTTTCTTCTTGTCTTTTTTCTTAGGCGCTTCCTCTTCTTCCTCAACTACTTTCTCTTTTTTAGCTTTCTTGCTTTTCTTTTCTTTCTTCGGAGCCTCTTCTTCCTCAACTACTTCCTCTTTCTTGCTCTTTTTCTTTTTCTTCTTGTCTTTCTTTGGAGTTTCTTCTGTGGTATGCTCTTCTCCAAAGAATTTAGCTTCAATCTCATCGTACGAAAGAATTGTCAAAATTTCGTCTAAGTTTGGAATCTCATCAATAATATCATCCGAATACTGTTTTTTTCTAGGAACAAAGTCAACTCTAGTTGTTTTTGCAAACTTGTTTCCTGCAAAAGAACCTTCGTCAAATGTGATCTCTAATGATCTTCCCTCCTCAGGTAAAAAGAAATCGTCGAAACCTTCTTTTTTCTTTAGTTGTGTTTCAAATACTTCTTGAAATAGAAAATCTGAGAAGTCAAATAAATGCCATTGCTTCTTATCAAATTTCTTTTTGCCGTCGTAATCTTTTATCTTTACGATGTATAAATTCCTGTTACTAGGACGTAACTTCTTAACATCATCTTCGTTGTTATCTTCATTTCCTTTCAATTCGTCACGATGTTCACAAATAGGACAAGGCTTTCCAAAAGTAGTAGGACAAATAACAGCATCGTTTCCTGATCCTACGTTTTTATGCACTTTAAAAGGCTTTTTGTACCAAAGTGTTCCAACTTCAATTTTGTCCATATGATTTTTGTCAGTCACTTCATACGGAAGAATATCTAACACTGCTGTTGTTTCTGTCTCAGGTGAAAATACACGAACATCTTTAGGTATCTTTAAATACCCGTAATTAGCTCCGCTAGTACGTTTTTCAGCATTAGCACTTGCGCTTCCGTAGCGTCTTTTTTTCTTCTCTTTTCCCATAATAATTATTAATTAAAATTTATTTATTCTTTTTGTTACGTTTAACTTTTACATTGGTATCGTTTGCTTCTTTCCTAGAATCATCTCTTTTCTTCCTTTCAACTTTTAAGTCTCTAGGAACATTAGGACCTGCAAAGTAATCTGATGCGTATAACTTCACCATATTTTCTAATGCAGCTTTTCTGGTAAAAGCAATTTCGTTTTTAGCAATTTCTGCCATATCAAGTTCTTCCTGTGCTTCCAGAAACAAGTCTTTAGCTTTCTTGTGTTTCTTGTGGTTACGATAAAAAGCTTCAACTGTTTGAGCAGTAGGCTTAACTCCTTTTAAATACTTCTCAGGCTTCAACCACACTTTAGAAATAAGTTCACTTCTTGTTACTTTTACATTCTCATCCAAGATAGCTACTTTCTTTCTAAGCCTAGACCATTCAGCGCCGTACTTAATAGCTAATTCAGCTTGATCTAACCATTCTAAATCTAAGGCTTGATCGTTGATTTTCACATCTTCTTTGTAATTAAACATGATTAGTTTCTCCTTCTTTTTTTACGAATCTTCTTTGCTTTCTTTTCAATAATAGATTGCAATTCATCAATTCCTTGGTTTATTAATTCTTTCGGATCTTCTTTTGTGTAACATTTGCTGTACCCAGCTTGGATTTCAAGTGATTCATAGTTTCCTATGTTAATCTTCTCTGTTACAGTAATCCAAACTTTAGGCGTATCATCTTGTTGTTTCATAGTTCTGAAATTTTACACAATATAATACAAAAAAATTGAATTAGCAAGCTTTTTAAAGAATTTCTTTAAAAGCGTGTTAATCACTGTGATAGTAAGCGTAACAAGCGATTACGATTTGAGGAAAACCTGAATTATACGTCGGTTCTAAAAACTCTTCCATAATCTGTGCTGCCTTCTGATGTGAACCTTTCCAATCATTACCAAGTAATACAGACTGACAATATCCTAAAACAACTCTTCTAATTCCCTCAGCATCTTGTCCTTTCAACCCTTTCAGAATCTCTTGCACTTCTTTCCACCCTTTCTGCTGCAACATTGCTCTGCAAAGTTCAATACTTTGATTTTCTTCTAATTCGAAGTTTTCAGCGATTTTAAGACGTTTTTTGTCTGAAACAGATAAAACTTGCTGCAAGATGTTTAAAGCGTTTCTCGGGTGTCCTTTGCTATTAGAAACGATTGTTTTATATACTTTCTTATCTACTTTGTCTTTTTCTTTCTTGACAACGTATTTTAATAAGGAAGTCATATCAGAATCTTCCAACGTTTGCACTTGATATTGAATACATCTGCCTTTTAGTGGTGCGATTAGTTTCTCAGGATTAGTAGTGCATAAGAAATAGTACACATGTTTTGGAGTATCTTCTAAATCTTTCAAAAAAGCGTCCTGAGCCTGACTACTCAAACGGTGACACTCATCAATGATATACACTTTGCTACCCCCTCCGATAGGGATGAATCTGCTTTTTCTTGTTAATTCTCTGATTGTATCAATTCCGTTAAAGTTAGCAGAATTAATTTCAGTTAAATTTTCCTTTGCTTTTAACTCGTTTGCTAAAATCCTAGCAAGTGTTGTTTTTCCAGAACCTGTCGGGCCGTGAAATAATATCACTTGCGGAATAGCATTATTCTTGATGTTCTCTTTTAGAGAATTTACAGTTTCCTCGTTTCCGTAAACTTTGTCAAGATTAGACGGTCTGTATTTTTTGTATAAGCTTTTCATATTAAAAATTCAATTAGTTTACATGCTTCTTCTCCCCATTCCTCATTTATTGCTTTTTTCATAGAGTAATTTGGTTTTCCTTTATACGTGCATTCCTCTCCATTATAGTTAGCAATTTGTTTTTCTAATCGGAAAATATCAAGATGAAACGCAGAAGTAGCAGCGCATAGTATCCCATCTAAAGGAAGGGAAACTGAACTCGGTAATATTTTGCGTAATTTGAAATAAGCTTCCCGTCTTAAATTTCTTTGCGGTTTTTTTCTTATTCGTTTTGTGCGGATTCGTTTTGTCATTTCTTTTTCTTTTTAGATTTTTTCTTTTTGTCTTTCTTTTTCTTCTTGACCTCTTCTGTCACTTTAACCATATTCTCAATGTAACAGTTGCAAGTAGAAGGAAATCCCATTATTAATTCAGTGTTAACTCCGTTAGCAGAAACGTAGTCAGGAAATGATCTGATAGTGTACACTATTGCTTTATTGTCGCTAATGTAAAACTTATCTCCGATATTAAATTTAAGACCTCTTACAGTTTCAATTTGAGTTATCGGGGTCATTCTGTTTACGATCATTTTCTCAACGTGGAATATCATCTTGTTTATTTCCTCATGCAAACGTATTTTAAGCTGAACAGTCCCTCCTTGCTTATCAATACTCTTTTTTTGCATAATAAGCATTTCTTTGAGATTTGTAAAATCCTCAATGTGTTGCTTACGCTCGTCCGAAACTTTCTTATCTTTCTTTTCTTTCTTGCTCATAATAAATTAATTTAAGTGAATTACAAAATAGTAAGCAGACAAATGATAGTGCCCCCATCCGTCAATCTTTATTGGCATATAGAATGAAAAACAAGGACTTCCGCTTATATCTGTAAACCGATAATTTGACATTTTAATTAATTTTAAAATCTTGTTTTGTATTCCACGAAGCGTCAACTTCGCACAACTCAGCCTCTATTTCTAAAGGCACATTAATCCATTTGTAGTGTTGCTTTACATCACTTACCATGATACACTTCATCACATTGACAACGTGTTCTAATTCGTCTGGATGAACATCAAACACAATTGCATCGTGA
>JBFFLJ010000057.1:0-6932 GCA_041554935.1 Candidatus Izemoplasma sp. | reverse complement strand
GTATTAAAGTAATAATTGGAGGACAAAAGATGAAAACATTTATGGCAAACAACCAAAGCATCGAAAGAAGCTGGTATGTTGTTGATGCAAAAGGTCAAAGACTTGGTCGTATGGCTACTGAAGTAGCGATCCTTTTAAGAGGAAAACATAAACCAATCTTTACACCTCATGTTGACTGTGGTGACAATGTCATTATTATCAACGCAAAAGAAATTGAGTTAACTGGAAACAAATGGGATCAAAAGAAATACTATAGACATTCACAATATCCAGGTGGATTAAAAGAAAAAACAGCTAAAGTTATGAATGCAACATTCCCTGAAAGAATCGTTGAATTCGCAGTTAAAGGAATGCTTCCAAAAGGAAGATTAGGAAACCAAATGTATAAAAAATTGTATGTGTATGCCGGAAACGAACATCCACATCAAGCACAAAAACCTGAAGTTTACACAATTAAAGGTTAGGAGGAATATATAGATGGCAAAACAAGTATTGTACAGAGGTACCGGACGTCGTAAAAGTTCTGTAGCACGTGTTATGATGACACCTGGTACAGGAAAATTCGTGATTAACGGACGTAAATTTGATGATTATATTCCTAGTGCAGCAACACGTTTAGACGTGGAACAACCTTTAACTTTAACTGAAAACTTAAAAACATTTGATATCGTTGTAAACGTATTTGGTGGAGGACTTAGTGGACAAGCTGGGGCAATCCGTCATGGTATTACAAGAGCGTTATTAGAAGTGAATGCTGATTATAGACCACAACTTAAAAAAGCTGGATTAATTACTCGTGACCCACGTGTTAAAGAACGTAAAAAACCAGGACTTAAAAAAGCCCGTAAAGCACCACAATTTAGTAAACGTTAATATTCACACAACTTTAAAACACAACAATATTTGTTGTGTTTTTTTGATGGGTTTTATAGTATAATTAACAATGCAAAGGAAGTGATTGTGATGAAGAAAATTATTGTTCTATGTTTACTTGTGATAAGCTCTTTATCTTTGACGAGTGTAAAAAGTGCTCCTCAAACTATCATACCTGATATTATCATTGATATAAATACTTGTACTGGTGACTCTGCAGTCAATAGTTATTATTTTGATATCATTGTTCCAAAAGAATCTATTATACCTGTACCATTAATTCTTTTAGCACAAGATACGCCTTGGGGTTCAATCGTTGATTTTATAACGTATGAGGATTATCTAATGTATGACTACAATAATGATGGGGATGTTAGTTACTTATCGTTTTCTGACAAATATGATTTCGTGGACTTTGAAGCATGTCATTTTGTTTTTGCTCAAGAAGAAACAATTGATTTTGAGAGTTTTGTAATTGCTGCTTTTAATCAAGAAGGAACGTTACTTGCGTTATCTGAATCATACTCAACAGTAGATGCCCATTTAAATGATAATGCAGTGGAATTCCAAGTCTTGTTTGATCCAACTGATAATTCCTTTACAGAGGAATTGATAACTTCTGAAATCGATAATTCCAATCCCCTATTTGGTGATGGGGATATGGCAATTGTATTTCTCTTAATCATACTGATGGTTTTGGAGTTAGTCGCACTTAAAAAAACAGTCCAATCTAAATCAATCTTTGATGGAGTGGTTGTTTCCAATATATTGACGGTTGTTGTCACCTATTATGCATTAAACAGTCATAATCAGATTGTGTATCTCAGCCCGGCAGAATGGGTTATTGTTTTACAAATTACTAAATTTATTCTTATCACATCGCATAAAAGTCCAAGACGTTCCACAGGGATTTGGATTTCGCTTCTTGCAATGTTTCTTTATGTATATTATCTGTTCCCAAATATCTTGTAAAAAAATATAAGTCAAAGGTTGATTAGATGGAAACAAGACTAAATAAATATTTAAGTGAAGTTGGATACTGCTCACGCCGCGAGGCAGATCGATTGATTGCACAAAATCGTATAACTGTCAATGGTGATGTTCCACCTCTCGGGCTAAAGGTATCAGAGGATGATATCATTTTAGTAGATGGTAAAAACATCAAGAAAGAACAAGAACTGATTTATCTGGCGTTATATAAACCAGTTGGAATCACATCAACAACAGATCGTTCTGATCCGACAAATATCATCGATTTTATGAGTTATCCTAAACGAATCTTTCATATTGGAAGATTAGATAAAGATAGTGAAGGATTGATCTTAATGACAAACGATGGCAATATCGTTAACAAAATTTTACGTGCCAACAACAATCACGAAAAAGAGTATATTGTCAAAGTGGATCAAAAAATAACCAAAGAATTTGTGAAAGAAATGAGTCATGGTGTGAATATTTTAGATACAATGACGAAACCTTGTCACATCAAACAAATCACTGACAAAACATTTAGTATTGTTTTGACAGAAGGACTCAATCGTCAAATTAGAAGAATGTGTTCGGCATTAGATTATAAAGTAGTATCGTTAAAAAGAGTTCGCATCATGAATATCAAATTGGATATGCCAAAAGGAAAATATCGCCATCTAACAAAAGAGGAATTAGTGGAATTAAACAAGCAACTTGCTTCCTCAAGTAAAACTGAAGAAGCAAGTCGATAGGTATTGTTATTTTTATATAGTTATACTATAATGTGATAAGTCAAGGAGTTGAGAAATATGAATGTACGAGTACGTTATGCACCAAGCCCAACAGGGCACCTACATATTGGAAATGCGCGAACCGCACTATACAATTATTTATTTGCAAAAAAACACGGTGGAAAATTCATAGTAAGAATTGAAGATACCGACATTGAACGCAATGTAAAAGGCGGTGTTGAATCACAGCTGAAATACCTTCAATGGTTAGGAATAGATTGGGATGAATCAATTGATAAAGATGGTGGATATGGTCCTTATCGCCAATTAGAGCGATTAGATATTTACAAAAAATACGCCGATTTATTATTGGAAAAAGGCTTTGCTTATAAGTGTTATTGTACTTCAGAAGAACTGGAACAAGAACATGAAGAAATGGTGAAAAAAGGAATTGATAGACTACACTATTCACGTAAGTGCTTGATTCGTAATCAAGAACTTGATTTACCATATACAATTCGTTTTAAGGTGCCTGAAAATACCGAATACACATTTAACGATATCGTCAAAGGACAAGTATCGTTCCAAAGTGAAGATGTTGGTGACTGGGTAATGGTGAAAAACAATGGCATTCCAACATATAACTTTGCATGTGTTGTTGATGATTATTTAATGAAAATTTCCCATGTTTTACGTGGCGAAGATCATATCACAAATACTCCAAAACAATTGATGGTTTATGAAGCACTTGGATGGGAACCACCAATCTTTGGTCATATGACATTGATTGTAAACGATGTCTATAAAAAACTTTCAAAACGTGATTTTAGTATTATCCAATATATTGAACAATATCAAGAATTAGGATATTTACCAGATGCCTTATTCAACTTTATTTCGCTTCTTGGTTGGTCACCAACCGGAGAAGAAGAAATCTTAAGTCATGATCAAATTGTTGAACTGTTTGATGAAGATCGATTATCAAAATCACCTGCGAAATTTGATAAAGAAAAACTAGCATACATCAATAATCGCTATGTCAAAGAATTATCATTAGAGGAAACAGTTGAACTTTGCATGCCACATTTGGTGAAAGCTGACATTGCTCAAGGTAAAACAGATACATGGATTTCATCTCTCGTTGCAATCTTTAAAGATCGCATGAGTTATGGTGCAGAGATTTTAGATTTTTATGAGGAGTTCTTTGATCAAGAGTATCTTCTTGATGAAGAAGGATCCGAATTTTTAAAACAAGATGGTGTGACTTTAACATTATCAACGTTTCGTGATTTGTTGGAGCAATTACAGGATTTTACACCAGAAAACATTCAACCATTGATCAAAGAGACCGGGAAAATTGCCGGAAGTAAAGGTAAAATGTTATACATGCCTTTGCGTATCGCTACAACTGCATCAATGCATGGACCAGATTTACCACATGTCTTATCATTATTAGGAAAAGATATTGTGATAAAAAGGTTGAATTCATTAATTAATGGTTAAAAAGTCACAATAGTGACATTATAAGTAAAAAAATATTTTCATGTTATTTGATGTAAAATTTTACTTATTTATAATTTATATTTAATATTATAAACTAAAACAAAAAACACAATATTTCCTTTTAATAAGGGAAATATTGTGTTTTTGTATATAAACATACATTTGTCAAAAATGCCGTCGATATTCTCGTTCATAAACAGTGTTAATGGCTACATTAGAGACTCCGCATACAAAATTTATTTGCATTCAGCAAAATTAAATGATAAAATAAGCATACAAAGAAAGAAAAGGAGATTCAAATGACAGGTACAGTAAAATGGTTTAATTCAGAAAAAGGGTATGGATTCATCACAACTGAAGAAGGGTTAGATATTTTTGTTCACTTCTCAGCAATCGGTGGAGACGGGTTTAAAACTTTAGATGAAGGTCAAGCAGTAGAATTCGACGTAGTTGACGGCGACAGAGGACCTCAAGCTTCTAACGTAGTAAAACTTTAATGAATTAACGAAGCGGGAAATTTTTCCTGCTTTTTTTTGTTTTACTTTATTAGCTTTATTGACTATAATAAGATATGATATCTTAGAGATATAAGGAAGTGATACTTATGAAAATATTTAATACATTAAGCAATCAATTAGAAGACTTTGTTCCAGTTCATCCTGGCAAAGTCAATATGTATGTTTGTGGACCAACAGTTTATAATTATATTCACATTGGAAATGCAAGACCTGTGATCTTTTTTGATACGGTTCGTCGTTATTTTGAACACCGTGGATATGAAGTGAAATACGCATCGAATTTCACAGATGTCGATGATAAAATCATCACCAAAGCAATTGAACTACAACAACAAGAAATTGAAGTGAGCGAGAAATTCATTGCTGCTTTTTTAAGTGATGTTGCACGTGTGAATTCAAGCACCAATTATATTCAACCAAAAGTTACGGAATACATGGATCAAATCATTCACTATATTGAATTATTGGTGGATAAAGGGTTTGCTTATGAAGTTGATGGCGATGTCTATTTCCGTGTAGAATATGTTAAAGATTATGGTGTGTTATCAAATCGTAATATTGACGATTTGATTAGTGGATCAAGAATTGAAATTAATGAGAAGAAGGAGAATCCATTAGACTTTACTTTGTGGAAAAAAACAGATGTTGGAATCCAATTTGATTCTCGTTTTGGAAAAGGTCGACCAGGATGGCACACCGAATGTGTTGCAATGATTGATGATATCTTTGGGGAACAAATAGATATCCATGGTGGTGGAAGTGGTTTGATGTTTCCTCATCATGAAAATGAGATTGCACAGTCACAAGTTCTTCATGGCCATAAAATAGCAAAGTATTGGATGCATAATGGCTTGCTTAATATAAAAGGTAGTAAAATGAGTAAGAGCGAAGGTGAAATTGTCCTTGTCAAAGATTTAACAGTTGATACCAATGCTTTTAGATTGTTTACACTTTCAACGCATTACCGTTCACCAATTAACTTCAGTGATGAAGCACTAGATGTTTATGTCAATGAGTGGGATAAAATTCTACGTGTTTATAAAGCAATCTATTTAAAACTAGATTTGAATGATACGTTAGAAGGAACCGCTAAAATTAACGCAGATTTACTAGGACATTACAAATCCTTTATTGATGCAATGGATCAGGATTTTAATACTCCAAATGCGATTACCGCATTACAAGATGTCGTTAAGACAGCAAATCAATTGTTACGCAGTAAAACCGATGATAGCATTTTACAGTCTGTCCTGAAAGTATTCAATGATTTCTTTGAAGTGCTAGGATTGAAAACAGATGTTACACCATTACCAAAAGAAGACAAAGATATTTACAAAAAATGGTTGAACGCGAGAACCAACAAAGACTTTGCTCAAGCTGATATATATCGTGATATTCTTCAAGAAAAAGGAATCATCTAATGAATCAACTAAGTGGAACAACACTCGCATATTTAGGCGATGCCATTTATGAAGTGATTGTTCGCGAAAGACTATTAAAAAAGGGTCTACAGAATGTTGACCACCTACATAAAGAAGCAATCTTGTACACAAGCGCAGTTGGACAAAAACAAGCTCTTGAGTTAATCTATGGTGAATTAACAGAAGAAGAAATATCTGTTTATAAACGGGGTAGAAATGCTTCTAGTGATCGCAAGGCGAAAAACGCTAGTCTTGCTGACTACCAACAAGCCACTGGCTTTGAAGCGTTAATTGGATATCTATATTTAGAACAACAAACGGAACGTCTAGAACAGTTATGTTCGATAATATTTCAAGAAAAAAGTCTATGATTTCATAGACTTTTTTGTTTATATTAATTCGATAATTCCTTTGTTTGCTTGCTGTAGAATTTCATTATTTAGTTTACCCAAATTTTTGATTGTTTGATCAACATTTGATTTATTTAATCCAGTTCCATCACAATAAGTATGATTATCAGTTACTGTTTTTGCTGCAATCATTCCATTCATTGCTGCAAAGGAAACTTTATGGGTACATGATAGTTTTGCACCATCACAAATGAATCCCATTGATGTAGCTAAATATGCGTTGATTGATTCTTTGATTTGCTGATGTGTACCTTTTTTGATATACGCTGTGACAGCTGCGCTGCTACAACCCGTCGCATGACCAGTCCCACAAAGAACTGTTACAATATTCATTTCTTGTTTGACATAAACACTTGTTAAAAATGCTAGTGTGACTATTTTTTGACGTTCTAATTCACTTAGTTTTAAGGCGTCAGCCAAAAACATTGGCGTAATTAATGTTCCGATTCCTAAATTTCCACTACCAGCAACACCGTACACAGTATAAATATCACCTTGCATTCTTTT
>JBFFLJ010000056.1:0-7678 GCA_041554935.1 Candidatus Izemoplasma sp. | reverse complement strand
GCTAACTGCACAGCATATGATATACTTGCGCCATCAGTTCCTAGATTACGAGCATACTTAACATCTTTCGTTGCTGTTCCTTCTGTGTCATAATCTTCGGTCAACATTGCTCCACCGACACCAGTCAATACATCTACTTGTGCCCATAACTCTGCTAATTCTTGTAATACTATTTCTGTTACTGTTATATCAATTTCTTCATCAGCACTTGACACCGTTGCATTTACTGCTATGCTTAATGGAATTGTTGTTGATATAAGTTGTTCGTTTAATATATCAGTTTGCTTAACAAAATCTGTTCCATCAAATAACCAACTAACAAATGTATTAGATGCCGTTTGATATACATTAGCCCAATTACCTGACACCGCAGTTGGGTACTCTACTTTTAATTCAGCATTAACTGTTGCATCTACTTCACTTGCTGTTGTATAGATACCTAAATCATCTGTGTCTTCTACTATCTCACTTGCTTTGAATGCTGTTTGTGTTACGGTTGAACCTCTTGTAACGAGATTAGCTAACACCGCACTCGGTATTGAATATTCCCATAATACATAATCTTCTTCTATGTCACCTTCTGGAACAATAGCATTCACATTTTGCGTACTAATAGAGATAGGTCGATATGGTACATGTATTCCATTGCTTAATACAAACGCAGTCTTAACAACCGCAGTGTTCGCATAATCAGCATAGAAATATATTACATCTACGTTGCTACCTAACTCCGTTAAGTTTGTTGAGTTTAATTGTGTTATCGTTGTTGTTCCTGATGTCTTTTTAATTACTATTGGATTCTTTAACATTTAATCACTCCTTAATCCTTATTTTGTTGTGCTGCTATATAAAATATTGGTTCATTAATAGCATTGCACATAATATATACTTCACCACTTTCATTGCATATTGCCCATTGTGATGCTGCATTGAAATTTGTTGTAAATTGATTCTTAATTCTTTTGCTATCTCCAAATCCTAATGTCGTTGCTACTAACTTAACTTCACTCGCACTTGCAGGTGTTCCTGTTACTATCTTTTGCTTTGATACAAATGTAGCATTCACATCTATAATTTGTCCTCTAGGGAAATAGTCTGATGTTCTATATAAATATAAATCTTCTGTATCTTTCACAACTAATGCGTTATTCTGTGCTAACTTATTTCCTATGAATAATTCTTCATCAGTTGTATAGTTTATTAATTGATAACTTAATGCGTAAACTTCACCGCTATCTTTTAGTATTCTTCGTTCATCTAAATCAATGATCAAATTACCTAGCGTTATTTTACCTGTTGTGATACCTTCTTCATATTCAGGCAACTTCTGTGCTACTGCTGCTCTACCTGCATACGAACTTATTGCCGACTGGAATCCATCATAAAATTTAATATCAGCATTTGTTTGTACTCCGTTAGTAGTATATACAACTTCTTTATTACCATAGATTGTATCTAATAATACGGTTTGTGTTCCTGCGCTAATATTATTAGGAAACTCAAATTTGAATGACATTGTTTTACCAATACCTTGTGAAGTACATTCTAACAATACATTATTTTCCCATGTGATAAACTCAACTGGCAATGTCGGTGTAAATGTATCATTTAAAGTAACCATATATCTATCTAATCCTGCTTCTTTCAATCCACCACTTGCTGATATGTCACTTAATGACACTTTCACGTATTCGTTGATAATATCGTTTCTAACAGTGTTTTGCTCACTTATCTGTGTTTGTCTAGGTCTATTAGGTAAATCTATTCTCTCGCTCTTTTTAGCGTAATTCCTAGATAGTGTTAGTGTGCTTAATATATCACCGTTCTCATAATGTGTTTCATCTAATTTAGTACCACGATAATTTAAGTAATAGTCATCAATATTAAATGGATTATTTAACCTTGAAAATACTAGTTCTTTCTCTCCATCACGATTCAATTTAGATTGCATATTGTTACCTAATAATTCAGTATCAACTATTCTTGCTGATTGATTCGCTCGTAATACTCCGTAACCATCATCAGTGTCACGGTCTAATTGAACTCTTACTACTTCTTTTGGTACATATTTTAGTCTAAACATAAAGTCTCTTTGATTAGTTGCAAATTCAGGCTTATTCCCTGTTGCTAAAAATATCTCTTCAACCCAATATGATGGGTCATCTAACGTTAAGTAACCACCTAAATATGCTTGTGTTGCTATAAATAATTGCCATTGTTTTGCAACTCCGAATAAAGTCCATACATCAACATCTTCGTGCCATCCTAGTATTTGATTACCACTAAAGTATAATGTGTTATTTTTATTAGGCCCTGAATTGAACCACGTATCTGTTGCGTTGTCTGTATCTTCTATTACAAAATTATATAGAAGTGCATCCCAAGCCCTTTTAGTAAATAGATAATCAGTAGCATCTATTGCAATTATACCGCTAAAGGATTTAGCTAACGTTGTACCTGATGGCTGTCTTTGACTATAATTGATTGTTACATCTACATATATCTTAAATTCTAATACACGTTCTATATCTTCGTTTACTTCCATTAAGAAATTAGCATCCGTTAATGTTGCTTCATTACTTCGTACACTTCCCCATGCATCTGAACTTGGATATACTCTTGCTTGTTTATTAACGTTATTCTCACTGACCGCATTTTCCATATATATATCAAATGTCTGTGCGTTCTTATCTATGTTTTGACTACCGCTAATTTCATCTACTGTGCTTAATACTATTGCGTTGTTCTTATTGTTATACGGCTTGATATTGATTGTCGTATAGTTTTCTAAAATTGGTCTACCATCAAAGAGTAAAAATACTTCATCTACTATCTCTCTTAATGATGGTGTATTAAATTGCATTTCAGGTGCTTTCTTATTGTATAGTCTTAATGCAAATCCTGTTAAATTACCTACTACATAATTATCATTGCTATCTCTTGTGCCTATACCTGAAATATCATATTGCCTTGTACCACCTAATGCACTTGTCTTTTCTATGTTGATGAGTTTTAACGCTCGATCAATTACATCTAAACAAGTATAAGTAGTACCGTTTAACTCTTGTGTAAATTGTAAACTTGCTAATACTTCACGCTCGAATATCTTATATGCTTCTAAAAGCGTGATATTGTGATTGTAGGTGCTTGGACTTGATTTCGTGATTATATCATTACCTATGATAAAGTATTCGCTTGTACCATCTGTTGTGATTGTAACTCTTAACCCCATATCATATGGCTCTAATTGTGTTGTTTCTTTAAGTATGATTTCAGTTGTTTCTAGTTCATCATCTTTGCGAAAGTGTTTAATAATTCTACTTTCAACATCAACGGGTGTACCATCTATTGTGACCACTCGACTCATACCCAAACACCTCCATTCGTTGCTATTTTCCCTGTCAATACTTGCTGTTGTTGTTGCCTATATGCGTTTCTAAACTGTGTTCTATTTGTTCTATATACTTCAAATCCTGTTGTAATTGCTATTGCTGCCGTTGCTGCTATTGGTGCTGCGATTAATCCTACTCCTACTCCTACCACTTTAACTAATGTTTCAGCTTTCTCTTGTAGTTCATAGTTTCCTGTTGCTGCTCCTATTTCTCCAATAACACCGTTACTTATTTGTCTTGCTGATTGAATAAATACGGCTGACTTCAATGCTACTCCTACTGGACTTTGCCCCTTTGCTTGTGTTGGGCTTTGTGCTACACTTGGGTTTGCGTTAGGTTGTGCAGGTGTTGACACATTACCTTGTTCTATTCGTATCGTATGTAAACTCATATTGCTTTATACATAGTCATAACAAATCCAACTGGTGTACCATATGCTAGTGTTTGTTGTATGTCAGTTATTACGACTGTCTCCGTTTTTGTTATTGTAGCGCTATATGGTATTGATATATCATACTTTTGGCTAAATGCTGAATCAGTCCATAACCAATCTAGGAACTCATTACATAACGCTATATTATCTTCATAGAACACTGTCACAGTAAATTGTAATGTACGTGAGTTACTTGAAACCTTAACATCACCTGCTACATTTTTAGGATTTGTTTGCGTTGATGATGAAATTGTAATATCACTTGCGGTTATATTGACCAATGTTTCAGTAGTCTTTGCCATCTTAAATCCACTCAATGGCGTATTACCATAAACTAGATTTTGACCCGCACTTGCCATTACTGTGATTTCTAATATAATCCACTTATCTCCTGCGTTTTCAATTCCTACAAATGATGGTTGTGAAACTCTAAACCCTGTCGAGTACCCATCAATCGTATCTGCACTACCGTTAATCAATTCTCTAAACTCTTCAATAGCAGTGAAACAATCATCTAACTGTGTTTTACGTACCCCTATTCTCATTGCTGCTACTACATCTTGCAAGTCTATATCTTTGAAAGGTTGTGGTGTATTACGCCAATCGACTATTTGAATTGGTAAGTATTCAGTATCTTCTAATCTATATGTACCTGTTACTTGAGTTTGATATGTAAAATTACCTTTCACATCAATCGCAAATATATAGTCACCTTTACCGACTAAACTCTTTGTGTTTAAATTAAACTTTGTTATTAAATATTCTTGTAATTCACTCTGAAACAAGGCTCTCACCTCCTATTGATTGTAAGTATCTTGCATTCGTTCTTACTGTTGGTTTATATTGACTTACTTCTTGCTTCGTATTAGCAAATGAATCTTGATCAAATTGATTATTCGCTCTCGCATATATTAACGCTTTAATTTCATTCACTGTATCGTTTGCTATAAACCCTTGTGCGCCTTCATAGTTCTTTGTGCCTTCTTCTAGGTATTCGATATAAAACACGTTGTCATAGTTTATTTCGCCTACATCTTCTGTAACACGTTTACTTATTCCGTTTAATACTAAATTTAATGTATCTTTTGGTGCTACCTTTTTTGCTATAACTTCCGCATCTACTGTAATATCACTTATAAAACTCATACTTCTAACTCAATCAGATAAGTCTTTTTTCTATTCTTGCGACTATTACCTGCTAACTCATGTATTTCATACGGTGTGATTGCGGTAACTATATACTTGTCATCTTCAATATAAACGGTATCTTGATTTTCTAAACTATTCGGTTGCTGTGTGATAATATATGTTCCACTTGCTTTGTATTCAAATCCAGGAAACATAGATTTCGTTTCTGTGCGTATTTTGTTGTCATAGTAGTTAAAGTATAAAGGTCGTTGTAAAACTTCATTAGTACGTGAGTCAATAGCCTTGATATAATAACCATAATTCTTGTTATACTCGTTTGATTCTCTCACTAATAATCAACTCCATACTCCACACTGTCATCTAACGTCCATATGCGTTTACCAGTGTATAATAAGTATGTGCCTTTTAATACTCGCTCTAATCTACTTGATAGCTCTCTGCTACCTCTTAATTCATTTAATGGGATTACAGTTCCTTTCCTATAACCAGTTTGAATCCCTATCATATCTCCTTCATCATTCTTGGCATAACGTACAAGTTCTACGTAAGCTCGTTGTAATGATGTGCGTTGCCCTATTGCATCTTCATATATATCATAGGCTATTAACTTTTTAACTCTATTACTATCTTGGCTTTGTGCATACTCTATACAAAAGTCTTGGATGAAATATGCTAAATCTTCCATATAGTTTAATTCTTCTATTTCTCCACCTAACCACGCATTAATGTCAAGGTTAAGTTTATCCTTAAATAATTTAGGTTGTGGTATATACATATGCTTTGGTAAGTCGTATACCATATATGTGTCATTTACTATTGCCATTTTCTCACTCCTTTTATAACAAAACCCTATGCTACTTTATTCACATAGGGCTTTATAATTTGTTATGCTCTTCCGTTATCCACTTGAATTAACGTTGCTCTTACTGCTCCATAGTTGTAAGCCATACGACCTTGAATAGCTGAATCCCCAATAAATGTTCCTGAACCATCTAAACTTTGTAATCTAGGCTCAATTTTCCAGTTATCTTTATATGCGAATCCACGTTTTTGCATTGCAATCATGTTAGTTGCTGTAGGTACTAAAGTTGTAGAATATACATCAAATCCTGCTACTCTACCAATCCATCCATCCATTAAAATTCTATCTCCACGATCTGTGTTAAGAACTAATTTAGAACTTGTGTCTAATAGTAATGCTTCTCTTTCAGGGTCAATAATTAATGAACGACCACTACGAGGTGCTTTTGCTAAATCTAATGCTTGTTTCAATGCTAAAATTTTAGTATAGATATTTGCTGCGGTTGGTGTTGCTCCTGCTGCTGCTACCAATTCAGTTCCACCTGATACTAATGCTGCTAGAGTAGTTGTATCGATTGATTCTGCTAATGCACCTACTGCTCCCATAAATCTTGATGCTACTAAATCTGCTGGTGCGGTTTCAACTGTAAATCCATCTAACAATTCATTTACTGCGATTTCTTTTAAGTTTGCTAATGATACATATGCTGAACCATCATTCGTTTTTGCTACACCAGTTCCCGGTACGTAAGTTGCTACTGTTGCTAATGTATTAACATATACTGACACTGCGGTTGTACCTGGACTACCTTGTACATCTAAATTTGATACGTTTCTAATAATTGACTCATTAAATAATACTTGTTCCGAGATGTCGGAATAACCTGTAATCTTTCTTGCTCCTGTTGGCATAATGTCAACTCCTTTTTATTTTATTTTCTTTTGCTTAACTTTGCATAGGCTTCACTAATATCTAGTTCTCCCGATTCTTTATAACCGAAATTATCCTTTACAATAGGTGTAGTGATTTTCACTTTATTTTCTTTAGCATACTCTTTCACTACTGTTTCAAAGTCTTTCTCTTCACTTGTTGAGTTCTCAAAATCCCATTTATAGAATTTAATTTGTTTCTCATCTGTGATACCTAGACTTTTAATCAATTCTACCTTTTTCTTATCGGTAGCTTCTTGTTCTAATGATGTGCGTGCTTCAACTTCTTTCTCATAATTAGTCTTAATCTCTGCGAGCTCTTTTTGCGCCTTGATCAATTCCTCTTTTGTTTCATCCGTTGAGCCACTAATTTGTTTTACATATAATTTTAAGTCATCTACACTTTCACCATTGATGCCTAAATCTTTCACGATAGTTGCTACGGCTTCGTTTAACAATTTACCTTTATCCGTTTTCTTTGCTACAATAGGATTCACATAATCATTATCAACTGTTGCCATTACTTTCTCGAAATCAATTACACCTTCGTTAGTGTTCGCTTCAATTACTTTTTTTAAATCATACATAATAACCTCCTTTTCTAAAGTGTGAGCCACTTTTACCAAGTTTTGATAAGTTCTTGCAACTTATATTTGTTTTAACCTATGAGAGTGCATAGCCACTATTATTAACGGTTTCTCACCGTATCTAATACTTAATCATAAATAAGATAACATCTACATTGTATTCGTTCTTCTGGTGGTAGACTATTATCTCCCGGTACATCTGCCTTCATACCTTTACCTCTAAACTCGCTATCTATTGGAACTCGTTTGCCTATCACATGATTATGAAACGGTGTATTGCGTACTCTACCATCCCCTTGTGACTTCCAAGTTTTATGTGTAGCGCCTTGACCTTTTGATACTTCTAACTTGACCGCTTCCGCTTGTGCGTGTAGTTCAGTTTTAAG
>JBFFLJ010000055.1:0-7935 GCA_041554935.1 Candidatus Izemoplasma sp. | reverse complement strand
TTATTAGTGGAATATTTGGCGGAATTATCATGTTGTTACTTGCCACAGGCGATATCTTTAACGAGATTATTATTGATGGCTATGACTTATCAATCATTCCTCAATTATTCAAAATTGGAATGACAATTGGTGCTTTCGCAGTATTCATTGGAACGACTGTCAAATTCGTAAAAGTGAACTTTGCACAAAAAGACCAATAAAAAAAGAAGAGAAATCTTCTTTTTTTATTTGGAATAATTGTGTCATATCGATACTGTTTGTCGCAAGGAATGATGCGAAATCTTGACTACTCAACATTTAATTATTATCTATGAAATCTTCAGATATGATTACTGTATCAAAGTTAAACGTTCTTGTTCCCCCAAGATTAAGAAACCATTCTCATCAAAACACTATTTCTAAAATGTACGAGCAATAAGAAACAGCAAATCACTTAAGCGATTGATATATTTTAAAACATCATCCAAATCGTTTCTTTGATGAATGTTAATGAATGAAACAATTCTTCTTTCGCATCTTCTTGTTACAGCACGAGCCAAATCAAAATATGCACTTTCTTTTGAAGACTCACTACCCGGCAAAACAAAACGTGGTTCAATTTTTGCTTCTGACATAACTTTTTCTTCCAACTGTTCTATCAAATCAATTTTTGCTTGATCGACTTTTGGCAATTTCTGGAAAACATCCTGGTTCGTTGTTGCGATTAAGGCATTGATATCTTGTAACACTCTTTGAATTGATTGGATTGATTCATGGTGAGAAGTTGTTTCGTGATATACAACTCCTAATAAGCTACTTAACTCATCAATCGTACCCAAAGTTTCAAATAAGGCATCATCCTTTGTGAATGTGTCATTTGAATAATTTGTTGAAGTACCTTTATCACCCTTTTTGGTTGATATTTGTTTATAACTCGTTAATTTCATTTCGATACCCACGGGATAAATGCATTAGTTTTCTTGG
Source organism: Candidatus Izemoplasma sp. (assembly GCA_041554935.1). GTDB lineage: Bacteria > Bacillota_I > Bacilli_A > Izemoplasmatales > Izemoplasmataceae > Izemoplasma. The sequence continues at coordinate 6,972 of JBFFLJ010000055.1, read as the reverse complement.
CATAATCATCCCACCCTTCTTTTTGGCTCATTTTCGCTTCTAGCATTGGTACACCACTGACAAAGCGTAATAAAAATGTAATAATAACTGGACTAAAAACTACTACTATTGGAGCTCCACTTCCAACAGCAAACAGGAACACACCCCACCAAATTACGGATTCTCCAAAGTAATTTGGATGTCTTGTATATTTCCATAAACCTGTGGTTAACAATCCTGATTTAGACTTGTCTTTGATGAAATCACGAAGTTGTTTGTCACCTACAGTTTCAAAAAACATCCCAATCAAATATAACATAATTCCGATATAACTTACAACTGTCATTGTTTCAGATTTTGTATTAATATAGAATGCTGGGTACCCAACAACAAACATGAATAATCCTTGTAACATAAAGACTTGTAAAAATGCTCTTGGGATAATCCATTTGCCCCAGGCTTTACGCCATGCGGCATAGCGAAAATCTTCTGCATCAAATAGATTTCGTTTTAAAATATGGTAGAACAAACGTAGTCCCCAAATACTTACCATAATGTTCATAATGATTTTTGTTACCGTGAAGTCCTGACTTATAAAAAACAAAGTCCACACGGTAATCACGAATCCAAGTCCCCAACCAATATCAACAATACTATTATTCTTAATAATCGTAGCGACTATAAAAAACAAGATGAAGTAACCTAGAATAATGTATATAGCATTTATCATATATATCCCCCTAGTATCCAGTGAATCGATCAAATTTAATATTTGAAGATTGAATATTTAATTCCGATAGTTGTTCCTTGATACCAGTCACAAATCCTGGAGAACCAGCAATATAATATATTGCACTGTTTTGATATTTTTTTGCGAGTTCTTCGATACTTTCTTTTGTGTTATCAATGGTGTTACGGTATTGAACATTTAAGAAATCTAATTCATCAAATTCATAATGGAACGGATACATCTCTTCTGCTTCACTATATAGTAATTCAACATTGTGTTTGAAGTTCAATTGTTCTATTTGACGAATGATTGATCTGATTGGTGTAATTCCAATTCCACCGGCGATGAAGACAGCATCAAAAGTTTCATCTAATGTGAACTGTCCCATTGGACCATCAAATGTCATGCTGTCACCAAATGTTAGTTCTAACATTTTTTGTTTGAAGTCACTTGGTGTTTTGATGATTTTTGTAGCGATGAGGATTTCATCATCATCTTGACAAGAAGCGATACTCAATGGTCTAATTTTCTTTCCTTCAATTACTTTATCAACATGCATAAAGACACCATATTGTCCTTCAACAAAATGGAAGTCATGTGGTTTTGCGAATCGATACATTACATAATCATTTCCAATATTTTCTTGTTCTAAATATTGTAAGACATAGTGTTTCATTTCTTCTGCCATACTATTACACCTCCATTATTTTACTTTATTGCATACAACGCTGATAACATCCCATACTCCAGCAAATGGTGGAGCATATGCGAAATCTTGATAAACTAATTCTTTTGGTGTTAATCCTTGTGAGATTGCAAGGACAAATACATTGATCCGTAAGACTGTGCCTTTTCCACCAACGAGTTCTGCCCCGAGTAATTTATGAGTATAAGCATGATATATAATTTTCGCAGTAACTTGTTCTGCATTCGGATAATATCCTGCATGATTTTTTGCAGTAACTGTTTCTGATTTATATGGAATGCCAAGGACTTTTGCTTCTTTTTCTGTCAAACCTGTTTTTGCGGCTTCCATATCAACAACCTTGATCGCTGTTGTTCCAAGAACACCACTAAAATCAACTGGTTTACCACAAATGTGTTCAGCAATCATTCTCCCTTGCTTATTCGCATTATGTCCCATAGGAAGGTAAACATTTTGTTGTTTGATTTGATGATAAATCATCGAACAATCACCAGCTGCGTAAATGTCTGGATAATTTGTTTGCATGAATTTATTGGTTAAGATTGCTTTGTTATCTGATAATCTAATGTTTGAGTGGTGTAAAAAATCTGTATTTGGTACGACACCTGTACTTAGTAATACAAAGTCTGCTGGATATGAACCTTTATCAGTGACAACACGTTCAACACTTGTGCTTCCTGTAAAAGTAGTGACTGTTTCATTCAAACGAATATGAACACCTTTGCTTTCTAAGTGTTGTTGTAATTGCAATGATATTTCTTCATCAAATAGGTTTAAGATTTGGTTGCTTGTTTCAATTAAAGTTACCGTTTTATTCATTTTCAGAAAAGCTTCTACCATTTCGATACCAATAAAACCTCCACCAATAATGACAACATCACGAACTCTTGGAGTCGATGAGACATCTTTAATTGTAATTGCATCCTCATATTCACTTAGGACATGAATGTGTTCCAAATCATGAAATGGAATATTAGGAATAAAGGCTCTTGCCCCGGTACCAATAATGAGTTTATCAAAAGAATCTTTTACTTCTTCATTTGTTTCAAGATTTTTTACTGTGATGATTTTTCTATTTTCATCAACATGAATCACTTCATGGCGAGTATGTACTGTAATTCCTTGTTCTAAAAACTGTGCTTTAGTCCGTGCAACTAAATTACCAGCATGTTTGATTTCATCACTAATAAAATATGGCATACCACAAGCGCCATAACTAAGAGCATCGCCTTTTTCATAGACCGTAATGCTAGCGTCTTTATTTAATCTTCTAATTTTGCTTACTGCGCTCATTGAAGCAGCAACGCCACCAATTGCTATTATTTTCAATTGACTCACCTCATATTCTATTATATACCATATTTATGATTATTATAATTACAATCGCATTGTTTTTTCCAGTTTATTTTTAGAACTTTCAATATTTAATCTATAACATAACGGAAGAATAACGATTAAAAAACACTATTTGCTTTCGCAAATAGTGTTTTTTTAAAATTACAAATTATTATTTGATTTTCTTTTGTTGTTAAGATTAAATAATTTTTTTCCAAAATAGATATATAATACTAAAGCTAAAAGCAATGAGTATGAAATAACATTAGGGATGTTATTTGTGATAATACCAAGTACTCCAAAGTAAATTAAACTATTCCCAAAAAATAGAAATACATATGCTCCAACTAACGTTACTAAATATTTTTTGAATGACATCCCTGAGAATGGAACTGCAAGTTTAATTGGATATGTTGGAATAAACGGGACACCAATCACAACAATATGTCGCCAAGTATCTGTCTCCAAAATGAAATCCATCGCTTTCTTTGACACTTTTTGACGAGTAAAAATATGATTGCTTTTTTCATTGATTATTCTAGTAAAATAAAATAATAGTAAAATTCCAATAATATTCGATAAAAACACCACGGTATATCCTAGCGGAATTCCTAGGATTGTAATCGCAAGTGTTAAATTAAATAGCGATAGTGGATTTTCCGTTAAAGGGTGGAGAATACCAAAAATAATTACAATGATAAATCCCCAATTATTTAATATATTTAGAACACTATCTGTGAAGGCTTGAAGTGAATCAAAATCCATAACGACACCTCGTTTAGAAAAAAGGCTAAAATCTTAGCCTTTTATTCGTCTTTATCAACTGATTTTTTTAATAAGTCTTTGGTTTTTTGTGTAACTTCTTTTGTGATTTTGTCAATTTTCTTTTCAGCTTTATCAGCAAATGCGGTTACTTTGTCAAATGTATTTGGCTCGATTTTTTCTTTTACCTGATGGAATTTATCGACACTTTTTTGTGCGAATTTTCCTGCTTTTGCTCCAATTACTTGACCTTTTTCTTCAAACTTGCGTTCAATATTTGTACGATCATCCATTGCATCTGATTCTTTATTTTTTCTAAATAAACTCATAACATCACCTCTTCTTTTATTATACCAATAAAATGTGAACATTCTATGAATAAATTTTTATAATTTTGACTTTGATAATTTCCAAACACTTAAAATATAGAAGACAGCTCCAAATAAGAAAAGTGACAAAAACATTTCAAAACTAGTAAACTCGTGATTTCCAACATAAACATTTAACCCATATATATTGGCATAAGAATCATATGCTTCTTGTGTTGCACCATCAAAAACTTTACTAATTGCACCTTCCATATATACTCTTCGAATCAATGTAACACTGTGTGCTGTAGGAAAAACATTCATAACTGACTGAACCGTATTTCCAAGGACGCCAATCGGAATATAGATACCACCTAGGAATCCAACAAATGTTCCAACTAGTGTACTTAGTAATCCAAAAGAATTTGGTGTTCGCATATACATAGATAAAAAGAAAAAGAAACTACTAAATGACATGATTGATACAAGAATCAATCCCACCATTTTAAACAATTGTAGTAAAGTAAATAATTCACCACCATTCATTAAGACATAAATTTGTCCTAATACCATGTTCAACATTACCATGAAAAAGGCAATAACCCATGAACTCATTAAATAACTAAGTGCAAGAATGTTGCGATTAATTGGCGATGAATAAAAATCATTTATTTTCCCTTGATAACGATCATTTATTAATGTTGCTAACGATCCTAAAGGTACAGTCACTGTGGAAACAGTGACAATTCCTGCCATAATCCAAGAACTGACTAACCAATCAATTCCCTCGATGTTACCAAAGGCACTTAAAAGGTTATCACTTTGCATTTTTCCTAGAAACAAGACATACATTAGGATAATGATAATAACGGATAAGAAGCTAAAAAAGACGGATGCTTTATCACGAAGATACATTAAGGTATTTCGTTTGATTAAATGGAATAAAACAATCATAACTCCACCAACTTTCTTCCCGTAATGTTCAGGAAGACATCATCCATATTACCACGAAGGATTTCAAATTCTTTGATGAAGGATTTATATTTATTTACAAACTCAATTCCGGCAAAGCAACTTTCCAAAACAACATGAACCAATCCGTTCAATTCCGTAAATTCAATGTTATCTTGTCTTAAAACTTCTTTTAGTTTTGGAAGTGGAATTATTTTAATTCGATCGCTAGAATACTTTAAACGTAAATCCTCACTCGAACCTTCTGCGATAATTGTTCCATTATCAATTATTACAACTTTATTTGCATCAATAACCTCTTCCATATAATGTGTGGTTAAAAAGATTGTGATTGAGTGGTTTTTTCGCAAATACTCAATTAATGTCCAAATATCACTTCTACTTTTTGGATCTAGTCCGGTCGTAGGCTCATCAAGAATTAGGATTTTTGGCCAATTCAATAACGCTCTTGCGATATCCGCTTTTCGTTTTTGTCCGCCAGAAAGAAGTCCATATCGTTGATTAATGAATGGCATTATTTCAAGTAAATCATTGATTTCTAAAACCCGTTCATCCACACCTTTTGAAGTAAGCCCATAAAACGATCCACGAATAACCAAGTTTTCCCGAACAGTCAGTAATTCATCCAACATTGTCCCCTGAAAAACAACCCCAATTTGCTTGCGGATTTCATTGTCATCTTCAGATAAGCGATGTCCTAATACTGATATCTCACCACCACTCTTAGATAGCAATGTCGATATAATATTGATTGTTGTACTCTTTCCTGCTCCGTTTGGTCCAAGAAAAGCAAAAAACGAATCTTTTTCAACAGTAAACGAAATTCCCTTAACAGCTTTGACATCATCATAATTCTTTTTTAAGTTTTTTACTTCAATTGCATACATGATATCTCCTCAATTCGTTTCGAATCTCAAGTTGTTTGTAATTCTCTTTTTTTATTGTAAATATTGCGAATAAAGAACGGAATATATAAAATATGAAAGAAGATTGGTATTCCAAAAATAAATATATTGATCAAATACCATGGGTGTTCTCCAAATAAATCAAAGGCTGTTCCTTCACCAGGTTTACCCATTAAATACATATAATTTCCGCCAGTTATTAAATTCACAAGTAAATTAAAACTCGCAAGTATAACAACTGTATAAACATTATTTAGTAAATGGCGATACTTGATCTCTTTATAGAAATCCATAACGAATAAAGCAAATGTAAAATTGACAAGAATCATTCCATGACCAAAGAAGAATTGAAAGAAACGATAATGTGGGAATCCTAAATTATTTTCAACTGCTGGAGTTAAAATTGCTAAAGCAGCACCAATCATCAAAATAAAAAATGTATTAGTAAATGCTTTTCTATTTTGTGTGATTAAAACATATGAAGTAATAATCATTGCTAATCCACATAAATGGAATGGTAAAGACTCAGCAATTGTCCATTCACCAACAATAACTCGGTAAATGTTCAACGATAACTCTTGACCAATTGTTAAAAAAACAAAGAGGTATCTAAAAAAGTTAAATCGTTTTGTTTCTTTTAAAGCTTCCTTAAAATAGATAATTAAAAACACTGCAAAGAACGCAAGAAAAATTGTTACTAAGTGAGAAACAGAATACATCACAAATGTATTTTCTAAATCGGGATTAAACATCGTATTCTCCTTATAATTTGAATTTCAAAGCACTTAAAAATAATTATAAAATATTTCACTCAAAACATCAATGTTAAAGAGGAATAAATGTTATGAGGAAATTCATTGTAAAAGAGAATAATGTTAAAACATTAAAGAAATGAAATGAAATAAAATTACTTTTTTAGTTCTCTAAAGGATCACTATGAATTACATGGTCAATATGTAGATTATATTATATACAACACAATGTAGATGTTTGGTATATAAAGTTTGCTCTTGTCAATCTATAAAAAACGAAGCACCTAGTGCTTCGTTAAACGAGTGGAGAAAACAGATTGAATATCCCTTCAAAGACGATATTCACAATTCCTCTTTTCTTCCATTTTTTTAAGATAACTTTTTTTGATACTGATAAATCATTTTCAAAATCACTTATCAACTTATCTACTCCTTGCTTATATAGAAGTGTTGTTACTTCAAAATTGATTCGTGCAGATCGATTATCTAAGTTATAGGTTCCACAAGATGCTAAGTTGTCATC
>JBFFLJ010000054.1:0-7971 GCA_041554935.1 Candidatus Izemoplasma sp. | reverse complement strand
TGAACTGCTTCCTCTGTACGTAACAGGCAAATGTAAATGAAAGAAAGGATGTATTGTATCTCCTACTGCTTCTCTTTCTAAAGACGCTAAGAAAGTATTCCTTAATGTTTTTAGTTTGTTTATTTTCAAGTACGATTCAAAGTCTGGAATATCTAAATCTTGAATTGCTTCAATGTCAGTTGAACCAAACCCCTTTCCTGTTCTTTTCTCAATCTTATGCCCTTCTACATTATAGAGAAAATCTCGCAGTTGATCGGCAGAATAAATGTTTATCTTCTTGCTAGACTTTTCCCAACGCTTATACAGTTTAGTAGATTTAAACTCATTTTCCAATTTAGCTATTCGCTTATCAATCTTCTTTTGTTGCTTGTGAATGTAAGGAACATCTACTCGCATTCCGTGTTGCTCACATCGTGCCAACGCTAATGCTCCGTTGTGCATTAAATCGTAAGCATCTTGTGTCATTGGATTCATGTGATCCATACTACTTAAAAGGTTTAATTAGTATTGTGCAAAAATGTTTCTGTAAAATAAATCCTGCTTTCGACCAATCATCACATAGCTTCTTGAAAGCAAAGTGTGGAATCCAATAATCAAAATCATTGTTTTTGGAATGTTCTTCGCATACAGTCCTCAGAACATTGTTATCTTTTAACGCAGGACCTGGTTTCTCTCGCAATTCAACCAATACAACATGTGTTGCTACTTCTCCACAAACGTGACATTTAATATCAGTTCTTTTAAACTTTCTTTTTCTCATCGTACTTCGGTTTTAGAATGTGTGATTATTGGATATAAATCAGAGTTTTCCATTAAGTGAGGACTTACAATAAACTTACAAGATACTCCGCTGTTTACGGATTGCAATATATTTGTTGCTAATGCTCTTGAATAAAAATTACGACCATGCGTTCTATACTCTTTAGTCAAGAATCCTTTTCCTTCTTTTTCAACTTTAACATACCAATTTTGTAAGTTATCTTCATCTTGTAAGAACGTAACGTTTGGATACTCTTTCAAATTTAGAATAGTTGCGGCTCTTAGATTGAAAGATATTTTTCCATCACTAGAGATTTGAAGTGTTGCTCGTTTTTGTTGATACCTCCTACACGTTTCTTTGTTGTACTCTTTTAACTTCATAATTAAAAAGGTAAAATGTTTTCTTTCATTTCTAATTGCAGCATTGCTAACCGCAATTCAAGAATACTATCCAATGCACAGTATTGCAAACAAGCATTTTCTCCTCGTTTTGTAGAAACGTATTGTAATAATGTATTCACGCTATTTGCGTCCTTTGCTCTCAGATAGTTTTTAATCTCTGAACTGTAATCATCAATTCCAAAACAAACGTAAGCTTGAAACTTTAAACCTGTAACGCCTGTTCTGTTATCGTAGATATGTGTCCAATACATAGTGTCGTGAAACCATCCTTGCACTCTCACTCCAAGTTTAAAGAAACTCCAATTCTCCTCAAACTTCATGTGTTGTGCAACTTTCTTTATGTACTTGTTTAAAAGAAAGTCAATGAAAGGTTTTACTTTCTTTTCAGATAGTGGCTTTTGTTTCTTGTTAATCAGCATGAAAACGTAAACATGATTTATTGAATCAGCAACAGAACAGCTAATCAGCTTGTGTCCTTTAGCGTGAGGCTTCAACCCTGTTGTTTCGTAGTCAAACGCACAAATCGAATTTGCTTTGATATTTCGTAATGGTTTCAAGCTGTCACGCAATACTGTTACTTTTGGCTCAACGTACTTTAAAAAAGGTTTGTTTACGTGTTGCACCGCTCTCTCAATATCTTGTTTCCATATTAATTCGTGAGCAGTTGTGGCTTTTCCTTTATTCGTGACAAAAGAAGGAGCAAACACAGGAGCAATCCAGCACTTGAAATGCTGATCGGGGATCACCCATCCTCGCCATTTATCCATAGAACCAAGTCCCTCTTTCCATCTAATACCAACAACGCTTTCTAAGGCAACTTTTCCAAACAGCACAATTACTTTAGGCTGATACTGTTTGATTATTCGCATAATATTTAACCGACAACAATGTGTTTCGTAAGGAGTAGGGATTCTCACTTTTCCTGACTTGTGATTGTATGGATGACACATCACAGCATTAACGTTCAAACAATCTTCCTCAATATCAATTCCTAAATTTTTATATATTTTATATAAAACACTAGAACCTCTATCTTGAAATGGTTTCCCTTTTCTATCGTCACGTCCTGTTGTGAACTCTCCTATGTTTAAAATTCCCTTCTTGAAATTTCCTGTCGGTTGCATCTTAGGATGTTCTAAATCCCCCTTGTACAAGCCGCAACTGACACACGAATAAACTTTGCCGTCAGGTCTTGTTGTGGATTGTGTTTCTTGTTTACTCCAAAATCCTGCCATTTATTAAATCGTTTTATATAACATTTCTTTTGCTTTGTCAAGTCCTAGCACATTCACATTTTCAACAGGAACTATTTCGTGAGTAACGTATTTCATCCAAGGCGCAGGAGTTCCTGCTAATATCACAGGCTCTCTATCTACTAAAAAGTAACCTACATCGTCTTTTGTTTTTAATCCTTTCTCTATTGTTCCTGCTAAGGCAAAGTCAATAATCTTATCTTTTACTTGAACCCAAGCATGTAGTTCTAAAGGGGGATTATACAGATAACCGTAAGCAACTCCTTTTTCAGTAGAAGTTACCATCAATGAACCTAAATGAATACTAGCAATTCCTAAATAACTAGCTACAAGTTTAGCCTTCTCTATACAAGCATAATACCTATTAAGTTTTAATCGAAAGAACGTTTGCAATAATTCTTTTACTATTTGCTCAGATATTACTTTATCCCCATAAGAATAGATAGGATACATTTCCCCTGTCATTAATTCTTGTGCGTCCTCATCAAATACTGATGTCATTTTTGAAATAGTTCCCATATCAATCTTCTGTTACTCCACTTAATGCAGTAACGTATTTCCAATTCTCTCCTTTAAACAACAAACGATCTTTGTAAATTGTGCAAGTCGTGGTTTGTTTTAAAATGTCTTTTAATAAATATGGTGTGATTTGAAACGCAAAAGAATCCTTTACATCTTTCATTTCAATATCTTCTCGGAATTTAGCAGTATCCGATTTAGCACTGACAATCAGCTTATTTTTCTTTAATGTGATTGTAACGGTTTGAAACTCTAATGTGCTACTTGTAAAGATTTCCGCAGTATCTAAGACAACAGCAAGTTCTTCTGGAAAGTTCAATTTGATTCCTTTTTTCTCTGTCTTTAGGATTGCTTCTGTTTGCACAAAGTCTTCGTTAAGTACTCGACAAGACAAAACAGTATTCTCTTCATTTTTAAAGTGAATCCACTCTTCCCCTGTCGCTACTTTAGTTGGTTGCATTCTCACAATTGCAGTAACAGATGTTGCAGGAATCAATACAGTATTTAAAGGAAGCTTTTCTCCTAATTTGTATTGAATCAATCTATCTCCATCTGAACTTTCAATAAATCCTTTCTTGTTAACATGAACACACGTTAATTTAGGATCTGACATATCTCTTGATGCACAACTCCTTGTCATAGTCAAAGCATCAAGAAACTTCTTAGGAATAGCTTTCCACTTTCCTTTCTCATTTAACTTCTTGTCGTCTAACGGAAGTTTGATTTCAGAAGATAAGTTAAACTCAACTTTTGATCGTCCTGATTTAAGTAAAACACTATTCTCACTAATATCAACTTTGATATTCTCTGTCCTTACTTTGTTTAAGAACTTGTATAACTCATCTGCCTGCACTACACCAACTGCGTTTAATCCGCTAAATGGATGTTGTATGCACAATTCATCGTTATACGTTATAACATTTGTTTCCGTGAATGCAAAGGCTGTCACTTGCTCAATCGTTGTTTCTTTTGCAGCTAATCCTGGTTTAACAACTTCTAAAGCGTGTTTAAAATCTTTTACTGATATTTCCATATTAAAATAGTTTTGATTTAACTGTATATGCTGTTTTCTTTTTAAACTTATTAATCCATTTCTCGTATAAATGGTATGTTTTTACATTAATTTCGTACCTTGTTGTGTGTTTTTGTAAATCTTCATAAGAATATCCGTCTTTTTCAAAACATTGCAATAAGTGAGGAGTTATTCCCCCTGCTCCCTTTCCTACTAAATTAGCTGATACTGTTATTTGATTGTAAGGATGCTTAGAATTTCTGAATTTGGGATGCTTTAATCCATTTGTAGGGTAAATAACAGAACCTGTAGCAGCTATCATTCTCCAAGATATTGCATCACAGCTAGTCCAAGGTAATTGCTTCAACAACTCAGGGATCATAACTGCGAATCCGTGCGTATCAACTTTAGCATCGTGCTTATACAAGTACTCAAACACAGAATACATCCACTTCTTTTTAGAATAAGTAGGCATATCATTAGCAGGAGATATGCCTATATAATCAGTTTGTTCTATCATCTTATCTAACCACTTAAAATCTTCTCCTTGATGAAATACATGAATGGGGATAATCCCATTCTGTTTCATTATTTTTAAATTAGAAAAGCCTTGTTTTGCAGCGGAGTTAATTATTTTCTTATTTTGTTTAAGATGTTTTTTATTTCCTAAAAATGAATTAAGTGCGGATGTTTCTCCTACTTTCCCTGGGATAACATCAAGATTTACTATTCTAACTTTTTTATTATTTTCAGAACATAAAGAAATGGAATTGTGTGCGTACTGAATGTACTCATCAAGAGAAATCACAGCGCCATTATTCCAAGCAGAAAATGCACCTGAATCAATGATTACACGTCCTTTCCTCTTTTCAGATACTTGTAACCATTTGGGCAACTGATCTTTATACAGAAACGAAACAAGGCGATTCTTAATATCTAAATCGCCTTGTTCTTTCTTAACTCCCCACGCTCCTGCAAAATATAATTTAATCGGTTGCATTATACCTTGCTTCTACGTTTATAAGTGTACCCCCTCTTGCATTAAAATTAGCTGTTACTAGCATAAATTGAGGATTACAAGCTTTTACGCAATCTTCTAATATTTGATTAGTAATTGTCTCCATAAATGCTCCTTTATTTCTATAAGCTAAAAAATAAAGCTTTAAACTTTTTGTTTCAATACAACGAAATTTAGCAATGTATTTAATGGAGATTGTTGCAAAATCAGGCTGCCCTGTTTTAGGGCATAACGAAGTAAATTCATTAAATACAAATTCAGTTAAATATCTTCTTTTAGGGAATTGATTTACAAAAGTTTCTAAAATGCTAGAATCAGGGTTATCGTAAACGTATTCAGTCTTTGCTGAACCTAAATTCTTCAATGTCTTTGTGTTATCTTCCTTCATAATTTTATTAAACTCATTAATTCTTGCCTTACAGATACGTCTTCCATAAAAATACCTCGCATTGAAGAGGTTACCATAACTGAATTTTGTTTACTAACTCCTCGCATCTGCATACAAAGATGTTGTGCTTCAATTATACAAGCTGCTCCTTGCGGTTTTAATAGCGTCATTAATGCTTCTGTCACTTGTATCCCTATACGTTCTTGAATTTGCATCCTACGTGCGTAAATATCGACTAGGCGTGCTAATTTAGAAATCCCTATTACTTTATTGTTTGAAGGGAGATAAGCTACATGTGCCTTCCCTATGAAAGGAAGCATGTGATGTTCACACATGCTGTATAACTCAATGTTTTTAAGAATCACAATCTCGTTACATTCTTCCTCAAAAACAGTTAGCACATCCTCTGGCTTTTGTTTGTACCCTGCGTAAAGAGCATCCCAAGATTTTACTATTCTTTTTGGAGTTTCGATAAGTCCTTCTCTATTAGGGTTTTCTCCAATTTCCCACAACATATTTTTAATAAGTTGTTGTCCTTCTGCATTTTTTGTATTACTCATATGGTATAGGGTCTTTAACTCCGATTAATTCAAATGCTTCTAACCTTTCTCTACAAGAACCACATTTTCCACAAGATACTTCTTGTGCTTTGTAACAAGTTCTAGTTAAGTGATAAGGAACAGCGGGTTCGTAATTGTACCCTTTTAATAATAAAGATTCTTTAGTGTCATTTATAAAAGGAGCTGATACTGAAACTTTATAATCGGAAGATTCAATAACTGCTCTATTAAAAGCATTTATAAAATCAGGGCGACAATCTGGGTAAATATGATGATCTCCCGAATGCACTCCTAACATTACTGTTTGCGCTCCTATTGATTCAGCTAATCCTGCCATTATTGCTCCCATAATCATATTACGACCAGGAACAACTGTTTGCTTCATTGAAGCCTCTTCATAATGCCCTTCTGGGATTGCTCCCCCCGAATCTAATAGATTACTTTTAAATCCTGAAAAAGCATGCCTTAAATCAATTACAGAATGTTTAACTCCTTTTCCCGCTTCTCTGTAATACTCTATTACATTTCTAGCGGCTTGCATTTCGTAAGGACTATGTTTACTACCATAGAAAAACGAAACACAATGAACTTCGTAACCCTGCCTGAGCGCAAACCCAAGCAAGGTTACTGAATCCATTCCACCGGATAATCCGATAACTACTTTTTGCATAAAAGCTTTATTTTTTAGCTTTTTTGTTTTTCTTGTTTTTCTTTTCTTTCTTAGGTGCTTCGGCTTCGGCTTTCTTGCTTTTTGCTTTTTTCCCGGTACCTTCAAAGCAAAGCATTCCTTCGGCATTCACAACAATCAATTTTTCAAACTTGTTGTATTTTGGATTTTTGCCGTCTGAGATAATCGTAGAATGTGCTGATTTTGTGTTATCAGGAAATTCTGCACACACAATCTCCATCAAATCTTTTTTCTTGATTGGCTCTTTCTCTAAAAGAGTAGTGATAAAAGCAATCCTATCTGCGGTAGTTGCTCCTTTTTTTGCTTTCTTCTCTTTCTTTCCTTTCGGAGCAACTTCAACAATAACTTCCAACATTGCTTTACGCAATTTTTTGATCTTGTCAAATTTCTTTGCTTTCACTCCAGGAAAAGCGTCTTTGTTTTCTTTTGCAAATGCTTTTAAGTCGTCCAAATCTTGGAAAGCATTGACCTTCTCAGTTAATGTAAGTTCAACTACTTTCGGAGTTTTTGCTTTCTTTTCACGTTTCTTTGGTGCTGTTACTACAACTTCGCCACCTTCTAATGCAGTTCTGATTTGTTTTTTCAGACTCATTGGATTTGTGATTGCTTTTAATGCTGCAACTTCATCACCAAGTAAATCCGCGTGTTCATCAATAAATTCAAGCATTTCTGCTTTTGTGATTTTCTTGTTTGCTTTTAATTCCTCAGCAAGGACAGCAGGATCTACTTTACTTGTTTTTCCTTTTGCTGCTTTCTTTGTTTTTGCAGTTTTTGCAGGCTTCTCTTCTTCTACAACCACGGCGTCCTCAACAACTTCTTCTGTTTTCGGTGCTTTTTCTTTTTTAGCTTTCGGTGCTTTTTCTTTTTTCACTTTTTTCTCTTTAGTTTTCTTTTCTTCTTTAGGTGCCTCTTCCTCAGGAGTAGCTACCATTTTTGGGTATTTCTTTGCAAGAGCATCAACGACAAGTAACGTGTCTTTTGTTAATGCTTTGCGGTCTTCACCATCCAATTCAATATCAAGAATTGATTGATACAGGTTTACTTCAATTTCTGCAAGTTTTCCAGTCATTCCGGGTGCAGGTTGAAATCCGATTTCCTTATTCAGTTCATCATGTGCAGCAAGGATTTCTGCTTTAGTTAATTTTCCCATTTGGATAAATTTTTAAATGATTATTAAAAGTATAAAACTATTGTTTTTTAATGAATTACAAAAGTATTAGAATTATTAACATGTGCAAATATTTTAACACATAAAAAACTAAAAAAAGTGAAAATCTGCAAAATAATTTGATTAAAAATTTAGCGATTTTCACTTTTCTTTTACTACTACTAACCTCAGATATTAGCAGCAGTTCTCCGCCCTGTTGCGGGA
>JBFFLJ010000053.1:0-8494 GCA_041554935.1 Candidatus Izemoplasma sp. | reverse complement strand
GGTTATCGTAGCGCTGCTATGTATTACCGTAATCATATATATATTAATATAGCTTACGCATTAAAAGATGATTATTTAGATGGTGTGATATCACATGAACTTGGACATTTCATGAGTGGGTTTACCAATCATATGTACTTGGCATCCTTCCGTATTACCACATCACTTGCTTCAATTATTTATTTTATTAGAAACACGATTATGCAAAATCCAAAACTCAAATTCATACATTTTAGTCAATATATTTTATATGTTGTATACGTCCTATTAAACTATCTAAATTATTTCATTTTCTTTCCATTTCTTCGCAAAGAAGAAATGGTCGCAAATGAATTATCAATGAACGTATCGAATGGACAGTCATTACGAACATATTATTTTTCTCAATACATTAACAGTAATCAACAATTAGATTTGTTTGATTTTGCGCACCCAAGTATCATAGAGATGATAAATCAAATGAATATACTAATGAACTATACTTTGGATTATGAAAAAAATGTCTATGGAACTCATAATAAAATCTTCTTTGTTTCTAATGCCGGAACAACGGAAGAAAAACAACGACTCAAATTTTTATGGTACCTAAATATCTCAGATACAAACGAGACGTTAGTACAATCAATATTAGCCCATTATTATTTAGAAGGTATCGGAACAACAAAAGATATTGACGAAGCGTATCAATGGTATCAAAAAGCAGCAGATCAAGGAGATATTGATGCGATCAATCGCATCAAATATACAAATCAACTATATGTTCTTTATTCTGTAAAACATATGGGAGAAGACATATCATTTGAAGAAAGAACAATCATGATTCAAAAAGACAATAGATTAGATTATACAAGCAAAGATAAAGTAACAAGATTTGAAGCAAACTTCTCAAAAGGAAAATTACGAATCAAATATCAAAAAACAGAATTCTTACAACTTATCGACGATGAAATCATTCAATCGAATGTTGCTTTAATGGTCGAAGATAAAAGAGTATTATGTACATTGTACTTCCGTAAAAATCAAGAGGTATAAATACAGTTTATAACAACTATGAAAGAAGGTGTCTTAAATGGAACCAACTAATATTATTGTTCTTATGACGTTCGTATCAATTTTATATTTTATTTCAAGAAAGATTTCAAAAGGAGAAGAACGAGAGTTTTATAACGAAAATGATATTGCAACAGAACCTGTTGATATTGGAAATGTTGATGAATATAACGAGGTTGTCATTTCGTTTAAATTCAAACAGAAAACAGGGCAATTCTTATTTACTTCTCAACCAAATCTAATCCTAAACCAAACAGAAAAACACAAAATGACACAAGGCGGACTAACACTGAAAGTTCCTGCTTCATTTACATTGCATTTTGGAGTACCATACATGGATAGAGAAGTATTCACAGTAACAAAATCATTTATCTTAGATGCTGGGTACAAATATGTAATGACATTCAAAGCACGAATTTTCATTTTCCAAAAACCAAAAGTGATCATTGAACAAATCGGAAGAATTGAGTAAATGATGAAGCAAAATGCTTCATCATTTTTATTTGAAAGAATTGGTATGGAATTAATATTTGTAATAAGACATTTTTGTCCTTTTATTTTGAAAAAAATGTGATACAATTAAATTATCACTTTTGTAAAAACGATTTTACATTTTTAACAAAAGTGTTATAATAGAGCTGAGGTGGATACTGTGATAAAAAGACAACTAAAAAAGTATCATATAACGCTAACTCAGTTTAGTGATGATTTCAATATATCCAGACCAACACTAAACACGTATATCGATTATTATGAGAATAATCAAGAACTTCCTAGTGATGTATTTCAGAGGATTTTTGATTATCTTTTTAATGAAGAAAGTATCGATGAAGCGGAATTCAATGAACGCTATCGTTATGTCCAAGATTATTACTACCGTAAATACACTAACCGTGGCGCAAATGATCTTTTAGGATACAGTCGTCAAAGTGAACGTAACTATAATAGTTTGTTAATGACAATTCAAAAAGACATGGTAGAAAAGAATATCTCAGATTTGAAATTTATGTTAATCAACTATATATTAAAAAACGATGAGGAACAACTCGATCAATATATCGACTTTTACCTTTCATTCTATGGAGCTAAAAAGTTTAATGTATCAAAGTATCGAGACAACAAACTCATCGTTTTATTATACAAAGCAATGCAAGATAAAAATCAAAAAATGAAAAAAGATGATTATAAAACGCTTGATGAATTTATCACTTATTCTGATCGTTTGTTTGAAGCGAACATGCAAGAGAGTATTCCACAATCTAAAAAAGTAACTCGTAAATTAGCATCCTTTATTGAAGAAAAATATGGTCATTTATCGGATGAAGAACTCGATGTCGTTATTGAAGAATTATCCAAGAAACTAAAGTAGGGAGGAAACAACATGAAGAAACTTATTACAATAACATTTGCTTTTATTCTTGCGATATCTTATATCAAACCAGTTAATGCAGAAGATACCTTCATTCCTATCTTTGAAACAGTTGAAGTTCAAGGTGTTGAAGAAGGCGATGAACTTACAAGTATAACCATCACAACAACTGGTGATTACATGGAACTTGATGGTGATGAATTTTTTAGTAATGTCGAGTACAACAAGATTGGATATCATGTCTTAGATGTTTATCTTGATGGGAACTTAGCAAAGAGAATTCACTTCACCATAATCCCTGATTTTGGTGAAGCAATTGGAGACTTAAATTTACAAGTATTTAGCGATCAAGTAACGATTGGCCTTTCCAACCCTGATGGGGTTGAACTATATGTCAACTCTAAAAAAGTTGAATCAACAGTGACCCTTACAAGAATTGGAACTTATCATGCTTATGTCATTGATGAATTTGGGTTTTATCGTTCATATGTTTTTACAATTGAATCATCATACTTGAATGGAATTGATGGAACAGAATTAACAGATTCCATCACATTTGAAATAGTAAAGATGTATAAAGTATATGTCAACGGGAACCGCATAGATGATTATACAATAGAATTATCAACATATGGAAATTACATCGTTGATATCTATGGAATCAATGGATATCATCGTCAATATCAATTTACACTTGTGATGGACGAAAGCTCTTTTCAAGATGGGTCTGTGTTTACCACGACATTTACAGTACATAAAGGGTTGTCTTATGAAATGTATGTTGACGAAGAAGAAGTGTTAAAATCTAAAATAATTAATGTCATTGGATATCACACAATATTAGTGGTTGGTGTGAATGGTTACGAAAAAGAATATACCATCCTCATCACCGAACCAGTTCAAACAATTAACCCATTTATCCCAGTCGAAGAATTTTCCGTAAAACTTGCAGATGTCGATATGACATTGAATGGGAAAGAATACATCTCAGAGACAAAAATTACAACTGTTGGAGATTATGAGTTCATTATAAAAGGTGTCAATGGATATGAATCAAGCTATTATTTCTTCATTCGTACCGACTTTGATTTAGAAGGTGAATACGAGTTAGAATACGCCAAAACTCTTTCCTATCCTGTGAAAGAAATATATGTTAATAGGAAACTTGTTGATGACGGATATCGCATTGATAAAACAGGACATTACTTTATAGAATTAGTTGGTGAAGGTGGATATGAAACTAATTATTATGTAATATTTAACAATGCCAATGATGACATTGCTCCTGTTTTAAATTATGCATCAATCAGTTTGGGATCAATTGTCATTATCCTCTATAGTTTTGTGTTATGGAGGAGATTCCGATGAATCCATACGATATCATTATCCTTGCGATAATCGCAATCCTATTTGGCCTCTTTTTAACAACATTATCCCTCACAGTGATTTATTACATTAATCATGCAACGCGTCATAAAATAAACTATCAAAATTTCCAAAAAAAGATCCAATATTTTAATGTCATCGTTCCGGATTATTTATATATTTTGTTTGGAACCTTTGTCATTGTCAGTGGAATATTTGTTTTATTCTTAGCATTTGGAAATATGTCAGAATACCGTGGCTACACGTTATCACTATCAATCATCTTTCTATTAAGTATCCTCGTATTCCAAATTTGGAAGATTTTAGAATACTTTGATGAAGATATGAGCACCTATATTCAAAATTATAGAAAAGTCTCAGAAGCATTTCGAATTCGAGACAATGCATTATTATCCATTGAAAAAACAAAACAATATCGTTCAAATGTCTTAGGGTTAATCACTGAATTTGAACGTCAAATCGCATCTGTCACAGATCCTTCTGAGTTTAATTTAAAGGAATCTATTTCGATTATTGATCAATTTGTGTCAAAGCAAACAACACTAATCAAACAGTATTCAGAGGAAGTTATTTCAAACTTTGATAAAGCTTTAGAATCTTACTTTGAACATAAAGTACCAAAAAGCATTCAATTACCAAATATCAAACTAGACTTTGATATGCAGTATGATAATGTTCGTAGTGATATCTATGAGAAATATAAAGTAATCTTTAACGATACACTTTATACATTAATTTCAAGCAAACGTTATAATACCGCAACGATCATTCTTGATGGTCTACAAATCTTAAAAAATAACAACTACAAACCAACGCAAGAATTAATTGAATTAATTTTAGAAACAATTGATTCCATAGAAGGTTCACCAAAATCATTGGTAGACTATTTACTTACAAGAAACATTGTCGAATTAAACGAGTTAACATCATACGCAATAAATAAAAAAATTGTCTGGGTTTTTAAAACAAACTTATTTGAAACTCAAGAACAACTCTCAACCGTGTCAGAACAACTAATTAATGAAGACGCACATTAT
Organism: Candidatus Izemoplasma sp.; assembly: GCA_041554935.1. Taxonomy (GTDB): domain Bacteria; phylum Bacillota_I; class Bacilli_A; order Izemoplasmatales; family Izemoplasmataceae; genus Izemoplasma. The sequence continues at coordinate 3,652 of JBFFLJ010000053.1, read as the reverse complement.
CTCGCATTAACCTATATCACAACATATTTCTCAAGATTGAAAAACGTCCTTGCATTTATGGATAAAATCAAAGAAAGCAATCAAACATTTGAACTGTTCAACAGTTATAAAAAAGTAATGGCAGTGGATAGTCCTTTCTATAGTGAGTTTAAAGTCTTAGAAAACAAACTAATGACAATTAAGTTGTTCTATAAAGGTAAAAAAGTGTCGACACAATTAGCACATGATTTACGTAAAATTGGAAATGTCAAAGAAGTCATTGCCAATCAAGATCAAATCAACAGTATATACGAGTTTACAATGAAACGCTTTGAACATTTATATCGAAACGCAATTCAAAGTTTATTGATGTACTGTAGTATCAATGATGAAAATCAAGTATTGAATCTATTAGCTTCATCAACACTCATCACAGATTTATATCAACGATTACTTATCGATGATTTAATCGTGACGACAATCTTAATATATTCATTATTTATTCATACAAATGAGAATCAAGAGTTGTATGATGAAGTTATGGGAATCCTTCAAACCACTCCCGAATATAACAATTACTTTGATAGGATATCATTAACTCGTAAGTTTCCAGATCACAAAAAATTTACAACAGATGTCATTCACAATCTCTTAACCAAAAGACATCGTAATCGACTATCGAATATTTTAGTACAAATTGAAAATAAAAGACTAACACTAGATCATCTAGTGGCCTTGTATTGAGGAGGATAACATGGATAATTTAAATACCGTATTAACAGAATACACAATCTACATCGACTCAAGTTCGTTGATGCATGGGAGTATGGAGTTCTTTAAAATCAGTTTATTAAACGTTCTTCAAACAAAAAAACGTAAAATCAAGATTGTTGATTTCGTAATCAAAGACTTAAAAAGAAAACAATTCACAGATAATGAACGCTATGCCGTAAAAGCTCTTAATGTTATTGAGTATTACCGTAAACGTGGATTAGTAGAAGATATAATTAGTACGAAAACGGAAAACAATAGCATTCTTGATATCATTTATAACAATCGTGAAAATGATCACAACAATGTTTGCGTTATTACTGAAAACAAAGACTTGGCAAACGAAATAGTTACCAAACTAAGTGATAGAAACGCAGTTCATTTTGATCATGAAATCGCCGCAGTTAGACTGATTAATGGCCCAGCTTTATGGGATATTAAAACAGTGAAACCACGCGTTATGCCAATACGAGGTCAACGTATAGAAACTGTGCCAGTTGAAGAAACGGTTGTAATACAACCACAAAATCAAACGGTTCAGCCTCCTATATCAAATGAACCAAAAACAGAAACAATCCAGCCTGAACCAACTCCAGTTCAAGAACCTACGCCAGTTGCGTTTGAAAAAACACCAATCAGACCATCACGCTCAAAAAGAGATAAATTGGTTGTCAGTCTTGTTGTTGACAATAGTTCAAGTATCACGGGAGAACGTGCTTTGAAACTCAAAAATAGTCTCCAATCATTTGCTGACAAAATTGCACAAAGTGATTTTGTAAATGACCTTGATCTAGCCGTTTATGGTTTTGATGGGTTCAGCCCAAGAGTCATTAAGAGCTTTGATGGTCAATTTGATCCTGCCCGATTTGATATGGGTGGTGTACAAGTTCTTGGTAAAGCAATTGAACTTGCGATGGATGAACTTGTAGCACGTCAAAAAGAATACAAAGAGCTCCCTCTAGAAACCCATAAACCATGGTTGATAGTGTTGAGTGATGGCGATGCCTATGGCGAAACACAAACCATTGCGAATAAACTAAAAAATATTGTTCAAACCAAAAAAATTACATATTTCCCATTTAGTTTATCAAGTTATCAAATTGAAGATACACTTTCCCCACTTGCGAAACTAAAAACATTCTTGAAAATCAAAGAAGATCGATTTGAAGATCTATTCGACTTCCTATTTAATACATTAAACACAAGAATCCATACGCCCAAAGATGATCCGATGACTTTAGATCGACAAGCAATTCAAGGATTTATTGCCCGATGATGCTTGCTCATTACAAACAGTGTAATCTAGAATTAATCGGCCGAGATCACGTCAAAGCCGGATTGCCATGTCAAGACAAAACAGCTTATAAAATGGCAGACGGTGTTCGTGTTATCGCCTTAGCGGATGGGGCAGGAAGTAAAAAGGATTCACACTTTGGTGCTGAAATTGCTGTCAACATCACTGTCGATTTATTAAGCAAACATTTTGATGAGTATTTTATGATGTTAGAAAATGCACCAACGCGAAACAACAAATTATCAAAAATTCTCATTAGTGAAATTTATGATGGATTAAACGAAAAAGCAGCACAAATAGAGAACGTTTCTGTGCTTGAAATGAGTAGTACATTACTCTTCATCGCTATCAAAGGTGATCAATACATTCAAGGTCATATTGGCGATGGCTTAATTGGTGAACTATTGAACAACAAACAAGGATTAGAAGTTCGCATTCGCTCTCATCCAGAAAATAATGGAGCACCAAACATTACCTTCTTCCTGACAGATACTGATGCTTCTGAAAACTTTAGAATCACCTCAGGATTTATTGGAAAACATATCAAAGGATATGTATTAATGAGTGACGGACCAGAAGAAGTATTATTTGATACTGTCAAGAAAACACTCAATCCATACATCAATAATCTCTTTTCGATGTATAAAGGTTCATCCTATGATTTATACAAACAAACTTTACTTCGTTTTCTAAAAGAAAAAATTAGTGAATATAGCTATGATGATTTATCAATGAATTTCTTATACATTGAAAACGAACCATTTGATTATTATAAAGCTCAAGGCCCAGACTATATTGAGTACTTAAAACAGAAAATTGGTCTTACAAGCCGTGTGATCAAACCGTCATCTTATTCCTATCTCGTCGATGAGAGCTACCAAGAAACAAATGTTTCCAAGTCTATACGAACCGAATTAATGAAAAAACTAAATGAAATTAGATAATCATTCAAAAGTACTATTCTTACTTTCTAATGAAGTGTTAATTGAAGATGGCTTCTTTGTCTTCTTAGAAACCCTCGATTACAAAGTACGAAATTTCGAAATCGACGAAGCAGATGTACGGATATATGTTGATGTAAGTATCCAAAAAGATTTACTCCAATATCAAAGAAACAACGAAAGAAAACAGTACAAACGAGTCAAAGGAATTATTGATATTCTAAAAGTTCTACAGTTATATGAGGAACTTGACACAATAGAATTCATAGATTTTAAACCTTTTATAACACTAAAAGAATCACATCCTGATTATCAATTAGTCTTTATCACACAACTACAAAGCAACGCTTTGAAATTTCATCTCCTAGATGAAGACAATCACTTTGTTGTTGAAAAGCTAAATGGGATTGAATTTGAGCCATATATTTTTCCGAAAAAAGTTCAAAAATCAACTGCGAGAACACCGGATGAACAACCAATTCTCACACCATCATTTGAACCTACTATGGTCTCATCAAAGATTCCTGATACATTTGAGAAAGCATTTTATCTAAAACATAAAAAGTATTTAAGCATCACCGAAGATGTTGATCTGAATTATGTATACAGTGAAAAGTTTGGATATTTAAAACTAGAAAAAAATGATGTCATGTTTGGTGGTGAAGGT